>UQQZ01000094.1 GCA_900543305.1 uncultured Oscillospiraceae bacterium | reverse complement strand
AATGGCCCCGCCGTAAACGGCCAGCTTCATTCGCCAGTCGCCTTCCACTTTCATTCCTTGCAGTCGTTTTTGTACATTCTCTTTCAGCGACAAAGCCCTTCCCCCTTTCGGAATTTACAGAAGATTGGAAATTCCCTTTTCCTCCATGATTTTCTCTCCCATTTGCAGCAGCCGCTGGATACGATGGTTGACTCCGCTGCGGGTAATTCCCAATTTTTGTCCCATTTCCCGGAGGGTCATCTCCGGATTATCCAACCGAAGCTGGGCAAGCTCCTGAAGCTCTTCCGGCAAACTGGAAAGGCCTACCGTGTCACTGATTGCCGCAATGGCAGCCGTTTGTCTGGCGGAGGCAGAATACGTCTTGTCCATATTGGCCGTCTCGAAATTGGTTTTTCGATTGATGTTGTTCTTTACTTCTTTATACATTTTGACCTGCATCAACTCCATGGCAGCATTGGACGCTCCCAGATAGGTGAGCAGATCTTCGATGGGGCCGCTTTCCTTTAAATAGACCACATAGCTTCCTTTTCGGTTGGCTACAGAGGGCGATAAGGGAAACGCTTCCACTTCGTTGAGCAACGTATACAGATCGTTCGCCAGGTTCTTATAGGGAACTGCAAACTCCAGGTGATATTCCTTTTGAGGATCCGTCGCAGTCCCGCTGGTCAAAAATGCGCCCCGTAAAAAAGCCGCCATACAACAGTCGTTTTCCAAATTGGCACGATTGATCCTCAGACTGGTTTCTTTTCCCGTATGACCGAATTCTTCCAGCAACGCCTGACGGGAAGATTCCTCCGGAAGGGAAATGCGGTAAGCGGGCTTTTTTCTGCGGCTGACCCCAAACGTCAATTCCCCGGAAATACCTGCTCCGGCAGCAGCCAGTTCCAGCATTCGCCGGGCAATGGGACCATTTTCCGTCACAAAGACGGTTTCTCGCAATGTAAAACACTTGGAAAAAAGCCAAGCCCCATAGCACTCTGCCCGAAGACAGCACTCCCGCTTGAATTCGACCTTACAGAGTTCCCCCTTGATTTGTGAGGAGAAGGACACAACGCTCTCTCCTTTCCAGCAAAATCCGTTTTGCCTACGGCATCGGTTCCATTTAGAATTTATTCATATCGCGGTGAGTCACACTGGCCTTCACTCCAGAGGCATTCAGGTGATCACACATGTACTGGGCCAGCGCCACCGACCGATGGTGACCGCCCGTGCACCCCACTGCGATGACCAATTGACTTTTTCCCTCTTTCCCATATAGGGGAAGGAGATAGTCAATCAAATCTGTAAAACGGGAAACAAATCCCTTGGTTTCTTCTTTTTCCATCACATAGTCCCGCACGGGAGCGTCCAAACCCGTCAAGGGACGAAGGGTTTCATCGTAGAAGGGGTTGGGCAAACAGCGCACGTCAAACACCAGATCGGCTTCCATGGGAATTCCAAACTTAAATCCGAAACTGATGCAATGGACAGAAAGGGAATCGCTGACGCTGTTTAAGAAAAGCTCGGAAATTCGGGTTTTCAGCTGAGCCGGAGAAACGCCCGACGTGTCGATTACATAGTCAGAGCACTCTTTAACCGGCTTGAGCATTTCCCGCTCCAATTTGACAGCCTGTTCCAGCGCTCCTCCCATTTCATCGGCCAGAGGATGCTTCCGCCGGGTTTCCTGAAACCGGTTGACCAGCACCCCATCGGAAGAGTCCAAAAAGAGAATCTTGTAGGGTTTCTTGTCCCGCTTCAATGTTTCCAAGGCAGTAAAAAAGGACTTGAACAATTCTCCGCCCCGTGTATCGGTCACTACAGCCGCTCGATTGCGGGGCGCTTCCGACTTGAGACAGAGATCGTAAAAAACAGGGATCAACGAGGGAGGCAGATTATCTACGCAGAAAAAGCCAATATCCTCCATGGCGTGCATGGCCCGGGTTTTCCCCGCGCCCGATAGTCCAGTTAATATGACAAATTCCATTTTCAATACCCCCTTATTCTTCCCCAGTCATCCGGACCTCCCGTTCCAAGCGGATGCCCTTTTTCTCGTAAACCTCTTCCTGAATCTGACGGATCAATTCCCCTACATCGGCACAAGTGGCGCCACCTGTGTTGACAATAAACCCGGCATGTTTAGGGCTGACTTGTGCTCCGCCTACCTGGCGGCCTTTCAGGCCGCACTCCTCAATGAGAGCCGCCGCGTAAGCTCCTTCCGGACGCTTGAACACGCTTCCGGCGCTAGGCATGTCGTAGGGCTGCTTTGTTTTGCGCCGCTGCATCAAATCGTCCATCTGGGCTGCAATCTGAGCGGCATCCCCTTTGTGAAGGCGGAATTCAATAAAAGTAATCACGTCCGTGCCGCCGGTATAGCGGCTTTTCCGGTATCCGAATTCCAACGCATCCCCGGCAGCAGAGCCCAAGTCTCCCCCTTTGGTCAAATGATACACTCGCTCAATCACGTCTCGCATTTCACCGCCATAGGCTCCGGCGTCCATATAGGCCGCCCCGCCTACTGACCCTGGAATACCCCAAGCAAATTCCAGGCCGGTCAAGCCATGCTCCCGGGCAAAAGAACACACAGAAGCCAGAGACGCTCCTGCTCCTGCTCGAATCAAACCCTGATCTACCAGCATGACCTTTTTAAAATCTCCTGCCAATGCGAGAACCACCCCGCGGATTCCCTTATCTGACACCAACAGGTTGGAGCCCCGCCCCAAAATCATAAAGGGCAACTGTTCTTTTTGAAGAACCCGCAATACCCCCTGCAATTGGGCTAAAGTGGTCACTGTTACAAAGCGGTCGGCCGGTCCCCCAATTTGAAAGGTGGTATGACGGCTCATGGGCTCGTTGGCAACCCATTCGCAGCAAAGCCCCTGGACCGCCTCATCAAAAGCGGTGTAACATAACTCCATAGACGTCTCCTCTCAGCTTCTCCGTTCAAAGATATGAGTCCAACGGGAAAGATAGTCGTTTAACCGCTGGGCAGATGCGTTCAAAATCAGTTCTTCCGGGAAATCGAATTCCGATAGCATCTCCAAGGCATGGGAAAAATTTCCCACCTGGGTTTCAAAGTGAGCATCCGAATTCACCACGATGGGAACCCCATATTTTTTACAGGCCAAAGCGATCTTTTTACAGTTCTCCACGTTTTGCTTTCTCGCATCGAAAGTGTGATTATTGATCTCCACCAACTTGTGGTTTTCTCCAAAAACAGGGATCACGCGGTCATAGTCATAGGCAAAAAGAGGATCTCCGCTGTGACCAATTACATTGACCTTGGGATTTTTGGCTACCTGCAGCCACAAATGCGTGCACTTTTCCACGTCCGGGTCTTCCAGTCCCACCAAAGGCAGATGATGGATAGACGCCACGACCCAGTCCAAACGTTCCCCATCTTTTTTCTCCAGATCCAGATTTCCTTCAAAGTCCAGCACGTTGGCCTCGATACCTGCTATCGTCATGACCCCACGGTAGTGGAGTGGCAACTCGTGCAAGCAGGAAAAATACCATTCTCTGGGAGCCCCCGGCATGGTTCGGGCGTGGTCGGTAACGGCCAACGCATAAAGGCCTCGTTCCGCGGCGGCTCTCACCATTTCCGAAAAAGTACTGTAAGCATGGGTGGAAGCAATGGTATGTGTGTGCAGATCTGCTATAATGCTATATGCTTGTTTCATCAGATATCCAAGTCCTTTTTAATGTCGTCTCCTTGGAACTCCGTGATGTCCATTCCCAAACTGGACAGAAGTTCCTGAGCAGCGTTGTAGCCCATCTTTTTCTGGCGGTTATTCATGGCAGCCACTTCGATAATGACAGCCAGATTTCGTCCCGGCTTTACGGGAATGGTAAGCACCGGCACCCGAATTCCCAGGATTTCTGTAAATTCGCTGTCTATTCCCATTCTGTCATAAACCTTGGTGGCATCCCAGATCTCCATATTGATGCACATGTCAATCTTTTCCGAAAGTTTGACAGCGCCCATACCAAAAATTCTCCGGGCATTGATGATGCCGATACCCCGAAGTTCAATAAAATGGCGGATGTTTTCAGGCGCTTGGCCCACCAGGGACTTGCTGGACACACGGCGAATCTCCACCGCGTCGTCAGCGATCAACCGGTGGCCTCGTTTGATCAACTCAATGGCAGTTTCACTTTTTCCCACGCCGCTGTCGCCTACCAGGAGGATTCCTTCGCCGTACACTTCAATTAACACACCGTGGCGGGTAATCCGAGGTGCTAGTTCCACATTCAGCAGGGAAACTAGATCAGCTACCACATTGGAAGTGGAATCCTTGGAGGAAACCAGAGGGATGTCATAGCGTTCTGCTGCCTCCCGCATGAAAGAACAGGGATCAATGCCTCGGGCTACGATAACCGTTGCCGGATGAAGTGCAAAAAAGTGATCGATGGCAGCGGCCTTTTTCTCTTCTCCAATACTGTTGAGCATGGCAATTTCCGACCGGCCCAAAACAGTAATTCGATGGGGATCAAAATAGTCACAGAATCCGTAAAGTTCCAAACCGGGACGAATCACATCACGGGAACGGATGAGAATTTCTTCAGCGGCACAAGGCAGATGGACTTCCCTCAGCCCCAATTCTTTAATAATTTTCGCCAGGGGGATGGAATATTCTTCGATCATGCTAAACATCCTCTCTTTTGATCGTCTCGCTCCGGCCAGATCGCCAGAAGCAACTTCCCACGTATTCTATTATTATAAACGAAGACATTCTAAAAATAAAGGCCTCATTTTGGGCGTGAAAAGACGATTCAAAAATTTTTATTTTTTTGAAAATACCTCTTGCATTTTTTAAATGCATGTATTATAATAATGAAGCTGTCAAACGAGAGCACAAGTAAATATCGCGGGGTGGAGCAGTTCGGTAGCTCGTCGGGCTCATAACCCGAAGGTCGTAGGTTCAAATCCTGCCCCCGCAACCAAAGACCCCAGGTTTTATTACTTGGGGTTTTCTCTTGCTTTTTTGTGGGATACTGCCAGCACGCTCCCTTGATTTGGCGGTATCTGTTGTGTAAATAGCACTGTTTTTTCTGAAAAATCGGCAGGGAAAAACCACCTCTGAGCCTTGCGGCTCCGGGGTGGTTTTTGCTTCCTTTTGGGAACTGACCCAGATTTGACCCATTTTGATTTGGCCTGAATCTGGGTCAAATTCTGGAGCAAATACCACCAAATAGGATCGGCGGTATGGTCTGTCCTACCTCTTCTTCTATCTAATGTTATGACCTTCTGGAAATTGGCTAGGGCGTTATTCCATTTAGAAGAGCCACCCGGAAACTCTATGGCTTTAACCGCCCCAGATTGTGCAGGCAGCACAAAAAGAGTCCCTGAGCAGGAATACTGGATTTTAGCAGGAGTGGCGCCACTCCTGTTTTACTTTGGATGCGCTCGTGGTTATAAAAGTGGATGTAGCGGTCAATCATCTCATTGGCTTCAGAGAAGGTCGCCGATTTGTGGCGGTAGATGCACTCTGTTTTTAAAATGGAAAAGAAATTTTCCGCCATAGCATCGTCATACGGTTCCCCACGTATTGAAATCGAAGGCGTAATGCCGTATTTGTTGAGTCAGCTCAAAATATGCTTGTGAGGCGTACTGAGCACCTTGGTCGCTGCGGAGGTGGAGATCTTTTTTTCTTGCTTCATTACTAGGCGAATGGTATCCAGAACAAGATCCACGCTTTGCTCCGTTCCTTTCTTGTACACCACAATGCTGTTGTCGTACGGATCCCGGATCATGGACAGGTACAATACGCCCTGTCTGGTATGAATACAGGAAATATCGGTCACCCATTTGCAGTTTGGTGTTTCGGCATAAAAATCTCGGTTGAAAAGATTTTGGTATTCGCAAACGCCGGATCTCGTATGCCTGCTCCGCAACAATGTCTCTGGGCTCAGCATATTTTCGTGGCCGTCCCTTGGGTATAATCGCAATTCCTGCTTCTTGCTTTCGTGGTTTGGCTCTCTCCCATTTCATAAGTCTTTTTACGACATTTTTATCCCGAAATACAAAGCACTCCGCCACTTCTCTTTACGTTTTCCCTGATCAAGCATCGCTTCGATTTTTCCAAAACAATTCCCGCATATGCGTGTAATTTTCTTTACTTATAGTAAGCCCCCCTGATTTAGTACTTTCATTTTCCTACATCAGGGGGGCTTTTGTCTATTGTCCGTTTTTACTGGTTCGGTTCAATTTTAAAGGGGTACGAGGGCGGTTTCATGTTAGGCCTGAGGAACACCCTTAGTTTGCCAGGGAGTTTGATTTTATTAAGCTAAGAGCAAATTAGATAAACAATTTACTGGAAGTGTTCCAACACCAGGTCGTTAGCCCCCCAGATGGCGTTCATCAGATTGGAAACCCGAGAGGCGTCACCGATTGTGTACACATGCCCCTTGCTCTCGTCATACTGGAAGGGGACGCCCTTTTCGTAGCCGATGGAGACAATGCAGTCATTCATGGGCAGGGTTTTCTCCGTGCCGTCCTCCAACTTGATGGTGATCGAGCCTTCTTCGATTTTCTCAGTGGTGGCAGAAGTGTAACGCTCCACGCCATAATAGTCGAAGGCATCCCGCAGGAAGTTGGTATTGGCCATGCAGGAACCGGGGATCATTAGGATGTCCTTCTGCATCTCAATAATGTAAGGGTGCTTGCCTTGGAGAGCTAGCTCATAGGCAATCTCGCAGCCAGTCAAGCCGCCGCCGATGATGGCCACTTTGTCTCCGCAGGACATGTCTCCTTTGAGGAAATCCACTGCGGTGATGGCCTTGCCCTCCCCAATCTGCAGGGTCCGAGTTTTCGCGGAACCGGTGGCAATGACAATATCGTCGGCGTCCAGCTCATCCAGGGAGTGGACTTCTGTGTTCATCTTGACTTCCACAGAGGACTGGGCAATCTGATTGCGATAATAGGCCAGCAGATCCCGGTCCTTCTCTTTGAAGGAAAACCGAGCTGCCTGGATGAACACACCGCCCAGCTGACCGCTCTTCTCATACAGAGTGACAGAGTGGCCCCGCTTCGCGGCCTGGAGAGCAAACTCCATACCGGCAATGCCGCCGCCGATGACCGCGATCTTTTTGGGTTCCTTGGCAGGGACAACCGCGTATTTCTTCTCGTTGCGGGTGTAGGGGTTCAAAGCGCAGATACCAGTGGGACGGCTCAGATCTGCGACCGCGCCGCTGTCTTTCCACAAGCCCAGAGCAAAGCAGCCAATGTGGCAGGAAATGCAGGGACGGATCTCCTCCAGCTTGTCCTCACGGATCTTGGTCAGGTATTGGGGATCGGTGAGGAATTGCCGGGCAATACCCACCATGTCGATCTTGCCCTCAGAGATAGCCTTGGCAGCAGCGTCCAGCTGCATACGCCCAGCGCAAATAATGGGCTTATCCGTATAGGGCTTTACCTCTTCCGATTCTTTCAGGTTGCAGTTGAGGGGCATGTACACAGGGGGATGGGCATAGTACCAGGCGTCATAGGTGCCGTTGTCGGTGTTGAAACCGTCGAACCCGGCGTCGGACAGGATCTGAATGGCCTTTTTAGCTTCATCCAGGGTACGGCCGATCTCCACGGACTTGGTGTCCTGGGGAATGATACCATGGTTGAAATCCTTGGTGCGGGAAGTGACGGAGAACCGCAGCGTAACAGGGTAGTCCTGACCGCAGCGGGCCTTGATGGCTTTGACAACATCACACACAAAGCGCAGACGGTTTTCCAAAGTGCCGCCATATTCATCAGTGCGGTGATTGGTGTAAGGCAAGGTGAACTGGTCCAGCAAGTACCCCTCGTGTACCGCGTGGACATCCACACCATCCACGCCGTTTTGCTTACACAGATAAGCGGTTTCTGCCATGCAGTGGACATAGTCTTGGATCTGTTCCGCTGTGAGCTGAGAGGTCTTGATCTGGGGGGCCCAAACGTTGGGCAGGCCAGCATCGGCAGTGGCCATAGAACCTTCCAGATCCAACATTTTCTTGACCTTGTCGTAATTTTCTACTATCTCGGTAGTTAGCGGGAAGTTACGGCCCAGTCCGCAGGAGAGCTGGAAGAAACATTTGGAGCCATAGCTGTGGATCTCGTCCATGGTTTCCTTAACGCCCTGGAAGGCTTCGGGGTGGTCGCTCACCCATTGGTGGCCAGCGGTGCTCAAAACGAAAACGGCTCCAGGGATGATCAGTCCCACGCCGTCTTTGGCGCGCTCCACCAGCAAGTCGTGAACATCCGGATCATAGCCCTTTGCCATCAGCCAGCTAATCATGCTGGTGCCTTCCATGGGCTCCATGACAAAGCGGTTCTTGATCTCGCAGGTCCCGATTTTTGCCGGGGTGAACAAGATCTCATATTCTTTCTTCATAAAAGGTGCTCCTTCCAATAAATGAACAGTGTGTTGATTGTACTCCTTAATTATTGTATAATGTTGCCAGACTTCGTTCAATAGACAGTTTTTTGCAAACTGTTTAGCAACCCAACAGCTTTATAATTTTGTGGTTAGGGGGGAACGCCGTGGACCGAAAAAAACTGCGTGCCGAAAAAACGGAACAGCTTATTCAAACCAGTTTTATAGAGCTTCTCAAGAAAAAGGGCAGCTCCGGGAAGGTTTCAGTTGCAGAGATTTGCAGAGAGGCAAAAATCAACCGAGGAACCTTTTATCTGCATTATGAGACAGTGGATCAGCTGATTGACTGCCTGGAACTGGAATATGCCCAGAAATTTATAGAAGCAGTCTCAGTCTATCATTTTGACAAAAATACCACAGAATTTTTTGATAGCGTGTTCCGTGCAGTGAAGGAGAACCAGGAGTTGTTTTATTTTCACTTTTTTCTGTCCAATGGAAAGGGACAGTGTGTGTTTGAGACATTTTTGCAAGAGCGGATGCTGCCCATGTGGCTGCAAAATAGTACGCTACAT
>UQQZ01000093.1 GCA_900543305.1 uncultured Oscillospiraceae bacterium | reverse complement strand
AAGATGAAAAAAGCGGATAAACCGTGCAGCATCGCGGTGGTCGGCGGCGGCCCTGCCGGACTGGCCGCGGCCTGCAGCGCGCGTGAGGCGGGCGCGGAGCGGGTGCTGGTTCTGGAACGGGACAAGGAACCGGGCGGCATTCTGAATCAGTGCATTCACAACGGCTTTGGACTGCACTATTTCAAAGAGGAGCTGACTGGCCCTGAGTACGCGGGACGTTTTATTCAGCGGGCTTCTGAGCTGGGAGTAGAGATCCTGCTGGATACTATGGTGCTCTCTGTGGAGGAGGGTCACACGGTTCGTGCGGTCAATTGCCGGGACGGACTGCTGGAGATCCAGGCGGATGCTGTCGTGCTGGCCATGGGCTGCCGGGAGCGTCCCAGAGGCGCCCTGAACATTCCGGGCACCCGTCCTGCGGGGATCTTCTCCGCCGGCACCGCCCAGAGACTTGTGAACCTGGAAGGCTATCTGCCCGGCCGGGAAGTGGTGATCCTGGGCAGCGGCGACATCGGCTTGATCATGGCCCGGCGCATGACTCTGGAAGGAGCCAAGGTCAAATGCGTGGCGGAGCTGATGCCCTATTCCGGCGGCCTGAAGCGGAATATCGTCCAGTGCCTCAACGACTACGGCATTCCCCTGAAGCTGAGCCACACAGTCATCGACATTCAGGGCAAGGAGCGGGTCACCGGAGTGACCATTGCCCAGGTAAACGAAAAGGGTAAGCCCATTCCCGGCACCGAGGAACAGATCCCCTGCGACACGTTGCTGCTGTCCGTGGGCCTGATCCCGGAAAACGAGCTTTCCAAGGCGGTGGGAGTGGAGCTTTCCCCTGTCACCAACGGGCCCAAAGTCAACGAGAGCCTGGAAACCAACATTCCCGGCGTGTTCGCCTGCGGCAACGTGCTCCACGTCCACGATTTGGTGGACTACGTTTCCGAGGAAGCGGAACAGGCGGGCCGTCACGCGGCAGCCTTTGTCCGGGGAGAGAAGGCCGGAGAAGGCCGGGATATCCCCATAAAACCTCAGGGCGCCGCCCGTTACACGGTGCCTATGACCCTTTGTCCCTCCCGGATGGAGGAGGAGACCATGGTCCGGTTCCGGGTAGGGAGAAATATCCGCAAGGGCGTGGTGAAGGTGTATGGGGACGACAAACTCCTGTACCAGCGGAAACGCCCTGTGATGGCTCCCGGTGAAATGGAGCAGGTGGTGTTCCGGAAAGAATGGCTGACCGGACAGGAACAGGAGATCCGCGTGGTGGCGGAAGAAGAGGAGGCGCAGTGATATGGCAGTGATTGAGCTTACCTGCATCAGCTGTCCTCTGGGCTGCCCCTTGAAGGTGGAAACCGACGAGGCCGGCCAAGTGGTTCAGGTGACGGGCAATACCTGCAAGCGCGGGGAAATTTACGGCAAGAAGGAGGTCACCGCCCCGGAGCGGACGGTCACCTCCACGGTACAGGTGGAAGGAGGCGCGGCGCCTCTGGTCAGCGTCCGGACCCGGGGAGACATTCCCAAAGGGAAGATCTTCCAGTGCATGGAGGCCATCCGGGGAGCCAAGGTCCAGGCCCCGGTCCACCTGGGGGACGTGGTGATTGAAAACGTGTGCGGCACCGGCGTGGACGTGGTGGCCACCAAGACCGTTCTGTGACGGTGAGGGGAACAGGAAGGGAATTGTGCGGAATACCCCAGTAGACGGAGGAAATGGATTTGTTGGATCAGAAGATAACCACAGTGCTTTTTGACCTGGACGGCACTTTGCTGCCCATGGATTTGGATCAATTCACCAAGACGTACTTTGGCCTGTTGGCGAAAAAAGCGGCTCCCTTTGGTTTCCAGCCGGAACCCCTGATCGCCGCCGTGTGGAAGGGCACCAAGGCCATGGTGAAGAACGACGGCAGCCGGACCAATTGCGACTGTTTCTGGGACACCTTTGCCCAAGCCCTGGGGGAAGACGTAAAGGGGCTGCGGCCGGAATTTGACGACTTTTACGCCCACGAATTCAATGGGGCCAAAGCGGGATGTTGGGAAAATCCTCTGGCCAAACAGGCGGTGGAAGGTCTCAAGGCCAAGGGATACCAGGTGATTCTGGCCACCAATCCCATTTTTCCCCTGGTGGGGGTGCGGACCCGGCTTTCCTGGATCGGCCTGACGCCGGAGGATTTTTCCCATGTGACCTCCTATGAGACCTATACCACCTGCAAGCCCAACCCGGCCTACTTCAGGGAAGTGCTGCGCAGGACGGGAAAGGTGCCGGAGGAGTGCCTGATGGTGGGCAACGACGTCCAAGAAGATGGGGCGGCCCTGGAGGCGGGAATCCCGGTGTACTTTATCACCGACTGCCTGCTCAATTCCCAGGGGCGTGACCTGGATCCTTTCCCCCATGGCAGCTTCCGGGAGTTTCTGGCCTTTGGGGGTCTGGAAGGAGGGGATGCCCGGTGAAATTGTACTTTGAGCAGCGCCCCTTTGCCTGGGAGGACCAGTATTCCATTTACGACGAGACAGGAGCCCGGGCTTACCAGGTGAAGGCCCAGCCGGACAAAAAATGCAACTGGATCATTCTGGAAAACCGCAACGGCATGGAGATTGGCCGGGTAAAGTGCTGGAAAAACCTGTTTGGTTCCTGGAAATTCCAAATTTACCTGGACGACCAGCTGATCGGCAAGGTGGCCAAATGCCGGTCCTTCGGGATAGAGCGGTATGAGCTGGAATACAACCGGTGGCGGGTGTTCGGGAATATTCTGGGGTTTGAATACGACATCTTCGACGGCAAGTACATGGTGATGCACGCGGGGAACGAGGACAACGCCTTCCCCGGGAAATATGTGATCGACACCTCCTATTCCAACAACGAGCAGCCGGTTCGGCTGGTGGCCCTGGCCATGGAGGCGGCCAACAGCACCCTGCCGCCCCGAAAATAAATCTTTTGGAAAAATTTTTTGAAACTGTGGCATTTGCAACAGCGAAACGGCGTCCTTTGGGGTATCATAATGCCATCGACCGAATATACCCTAAACAGAAGAATCAGGAAAGGATGATCGAATATGGCAGTTCTCACCATTACCAAGAATAATTTTCAGCAGGAAGTTTTGAATTCTCAGGTGCCCGTGCTGGTGGATTTCTGGGCCAGCTGGTGCGGTCCCTGCAAGATGTTCTCCCCCATTGTGGATGAGTTCGCTCAGGAGAACGAGGGAAAGGTGAAAGTGGGCAAGATCAACATCGATGAGGAGCCGGATCTGGCTGCCCAGTTCCGGGTGATGAGCATTCCCACCGCCATGTTGTTCGAAAACGGCCAGCCGGTTCAGACCTTGGTGGGCGTTCAGCCCAAGGCACGGCTGGAAGCCATGCTGAAGTGAGAGGAGCTTTATGGAAGCCAAAGTGTACGACGTAATCGTCATCGGCGGCGGACCCGGGGGCTATACGGCAGCCCTTTACGGGGCCCGGGCCAACCTGAGCGTGCTGGTGCTGGAAAAGCTGACCCCCGGCGGCCAGATGGGCACCACGGATGTAATCGACAATTATCCCGGATTTCCCGAAGGCATCGGGGGCTTTGACCTGGCCATGCAGATGAAGCAGGGAGCCGAGCGGTTTGGGGCCGAAACCCGGCTGACGGAAGTGATCAGCGTGGAGCTTTCCGGCCCGGTAAAGCGGATCCGCACCCAGGACGGCACCTTCCAGGCCCACACGGTGGTGCTGGCCAGCGGAGCCCATCCCCGGGAGCTGGGACTTCCCGGAGAGCAGGAGCTTCGGGGCCGTGGGGTGTCCTACTGCGCCACCTGCGACGGAATGTTCTACCGGAACAGAACCGTGGCCGTGGTGGGAGGCGGGAACACCGCCGTGGCAGATGTGTTGTACCTGTCCCGGATCTGCAAAAAGGTGTATTTGATTCACCGCCGGGATGAGCTGCGGGCTTCCAAGGTCTATTTGGATCCCCTGAAACAGGCGGAAAACGTGGAGTTTGTCTGGGACAGCGAAGTGAAAGAGATCCTTCACGGGGATACGGTCACCGGAGTTCGGGTGCGCAACAAAAAAACCGGCCGGGACCAGGAGATTTCCTGTGACGGCCTGTTCGTAGCCGTGGGCCACATTCCCAATACGGAGCTGTACCGGGGCCAGGTGGATTTGGACGAGGCCGGCTATGTGTTGGCCGGAGAGACCACCCGGACCAATCTGCCGGGAGTGTTCGCCGTGGGAGATCTGCGGAAAAAGCCCCTGCGCCAGGTGGTCACCGCTGCCTCCGACGGAGCTGTGGCCTCCCATTTCATCGAAGAATATTTCAGCACTACCCTGCAAGGTTAAGGATAAAGGCAACAGGCCCCGGCGAAATGCCGGGGCCTGTTTTTGTTACGCTTTTTTCTCTCGCATCAGCACGAAGGGGGTCATTTCCTTGCCGTTGCCGGCAGGGTTGTCCTTCAGAAGCTTCTGGAGCAGTTCCTTGGAGAAGGGAGCTTTGGGGGAAACGGCCAATACGTCCCCGCCAAAGTCGTTGATATCCGCAATGCAGCAATGGACGCCGGTTTCCTCTTCCACCTTGGCCGCAGCCTTGTCGGGTTCCTTGGGGGACAGAATGCCGAAGTTCCGGTAGTCCTCAAAGTAGGTGCTGTAGAAGCCGTCCAAGCCTGCCACCTGGGGTCCGGTGATCTCGTAGAACACCCCGCGCTTGCCCATGAGCCGGCCCACACCGGCAGCCAGGGAAGCCCACAGAACCTTGGGCTTGCCGCAGAGCATAATGGCCACCTGCATCTTATATACATTGTGGACGCCAATGCCGGCGCCGTCGTTGGTGCTGGCGAATCGGGACAGGAATTTGGCCATCCGGGAGATTTTCAGGGTATCCTTGGGAATAATATCTTTCTGGCACAGGGAGACAATTTTTTCACTGATATACACCACGTCTCCCTGGTCAAAATAGGGGAGCACATACTGGCGCATCAGATCCGACAGGTTCTCTCCGGGTTTGATAAAATGGGTGTGAATGGGGCAGCGGTAATACTGTTTCCCGTCCACCTCCACCAGAAGAGACTTTTCCGGGTTTGTCTTGGCTATGGCATCGATTGAGAGCATAAAAGACCACCTTTCCTTACTGGGTTCCTCTCATTATCCTCATGATAGCATTATAACACAGAATCACTGAATGGAACGTGTTTTTTTACATTTCCTTTCCAGCACTATTCAGGTCAGACAGAATAATTAGTACAAAATTTGGCAAAAACGTGTATAATCTTCCAAGTTAAAAGGGGATTTCCTGCAAAGAAATTCTAAAGGTTCAAAAGATAGTTTGGCGGATTGAATAAAAACGGAAATGGGATGGGACAAAATTTCTCCGGGCCCCAGGGCTGATCCGGGGGAATTTCCCATATAAATAGGAGAGACTCTAAAGGAAAGGAGGGCTGGGATGGCCTATTCCGATTTGGAACTGCTGGCCCGGATCGTGGAATGCGAGGCCGGTGGCGAAGGGGAAACCGGCATGAAGGCTGTGGCCAGCGTGGTGATGAACCGGGTTCAGGTGGATTATGGGGAATACGGCCGACTGCACACCATCCGGGAGGTGGTATATCAGAAGGGCCAGTTTACCTGCGCCATGGAAACCGTAGGGGGCCAGTACAACTACCAGAATATCTACAACATGCGTCCCACCCAGGTCCACTACGACATCGCCAACTGGGCCATCGCCGGAAACCGGTTGACCAACCTGGGGTTTGCCCTGTGGTTTTACAATCCATTTTCGGTAAACTGCCGGAATCAATTCCCCTCGGCGGTGGGACAGCTGATCCTGCGGTTGGGGGACCACTGCTTTTATAACCCTACCGACGCCTATGCCCTGACGTAAACTCATGAGGAGGGAATTTCATGGAAAATTGGAGAAGAAACCCGCCGGAAACAGCCCACAGCCAGATGGACCGGCTCCGGGGCCGCAGCGATTATGAGGAGCTGGCCGACGGAAGCCATCGAATGGACAATTTCAACACCCCGCCCCAGCCGGTGTTCGATTCCGAGGAGATGCGGGGTTCCATGCAGGCGATTTTGTCCCAGAACATTGGCGCCTATGTGGTCATTGAATTTCTCATCGGCACGGAGCAGATGATCCGGAAACAGGGAATGCTGTACTTTGTAGGCCGGAGCTTTGTGACCCTCTACGACGAGAACGTGAACAACTTTATCGTCTGCGACATCTTCTCGGTGAAGTTTGTGTACTTCTACATGCCTGGCGACCGTCCCCGCTACAATTACAACCTGCTCCCTCCTGTCAGCGGCGAGCCGGGAATGGGAAGCGGCCGGGCAAGGTAAGGGCCCCCAAAGGCGGAAAGGTCCGGCATGGATCCGGTGCCTGGCCAAAAAAACCGCAGCAAAAAGGGACACCCAAGTGTTACAACCTGGGTGCCCCTTTTTTCTGTTGGCAAAAACCAAAGCCGGACCCTGTACCCCAGAACCTGGGACAGGGTTCCTTTGATGGAGTTATCCCTTGACTACGTCCCGGTTGTCCCGGATGTAGATCAGCCCGGAAACCACGGTGAAGAAGGTGGCCACGGCGATGAGGATGTGGCCGATGATCGTGGCGGGAGCCAGAAAGCCCGGGAAAAACACCGCCAGATACTGGAAGAACAGGATGGCGATGATGGCCACCATCTGGGAGACAGTTTTGGCCTTGCCCCAGTTGTTGGCGGCAATGACTCTCCCCTGTTCCACCGCCAGCAGCCGGATGGAGGTGATGGCAAATTCCCGGATCATAATGAGGAGGACGCACACGGTGGAGGCCAGGTCCAGCTTCACCAGGCAGATCAGGGCGCTCATCACCAGGATCTTGTCCGCCAGGGGATCCATCAGCTTGCCGAAATTGGTGATCAAATGATCCCGCCGGGCGATTTTTCCGTCCAGATGGTCCGTGTAGGAAGCGGCGCAGAAGAGAATCAGGGCGAATAGGTACCGATGGGGCACAAATTCCGCCAGGAGGAAAAATACGAAGAACGGCACCATGCAGATCCGCAGGACCGTCAATTTATTGGGTAAGTTCAAAGCAGGTTCCCCTTTCTTATGCTTCCGTCAGGCAGAGCCGTCCGGACAGGTCGCAGTCTTCACAGGCGGTGATTTTCACCGGCACAAACTCTCCGGGCTCCAATTCCCGGTCCCCGGCGGTGAACAGCACTTTGCCGTCGATGTCAGGGGCGTCTCGGTAGGACCGGCCGAACCAGGCTTCCTCTTCCGGATCGTATCCTTCCACCAGCACTTCCAGGGTCTTCCCCACCATGCGCTGGCCTTCCCGGTCCATGATGTCCATCTGATCCCCCATGAGGATCTCCGCCCGGTGTTCCTTCACCTCTTCCTCCACCTGGTCGGGGAACTCCGCCGCGGGAGTGTCCTCCTCCTGGGAATAGGGGAAGCAGCCCATGCGCTCAAATTTCACGTCCCGGATAAATTCCGCCAGCTCCGTGAAATCTTCCTCCGTCTCCCCGGGGAATCCGGTGATCAAAGTGGTCCGCAGCACCACGCCCGGCACCTTTTCCCGGATCTTTTCCATGAGAGCGGTCAGGCTCTGCCGGTCTCCCCGGCGGTTCATGGCCCGCAAAATCTTCCCGGAAGCGTGCTGCAGGGGGATGTCCATGTATTTGACCACCTTCTCCTCCCGGGCCATCACCTCCAGCAGCTCGTCGGTGATGGAATCGGGATAGCAGTAGAGGACCCGGATCCAGTGGAACCCGTCAATCCGGCACAGGCGGGTCAAAAGTTTTGCCAGGGAGTATTCCCCATAAAGGTCCAGGCCGTAGCGGGTGGTGTCCTGGGCGATGAGCACCAGCTCCTTGACCCCTTTTTCCGCCAGGCCCCGGGCCTCTTCCTCAATACTCTCCATGGTCCGGCTCCGATAACCGCCCCGGATCAGAGGAATGGCACAGTAGGCGCACCGGTTGTCGCAGCCCTCGGCGATTTTCAGGTAAGCGAAATATCCCGGGGTGGAAAGTTCTCTTTCCCCGCACAGGGGCATTTTATCCTTCTCCGGGAAGGACTGGGTAAAGCCTTCCTCCAGCATCCGCCGGACACAGGCACCGATGTCCCCGTTGGCCCCGATGCCGAACACGCCGTCCACTTCTGGCAGCTCCCGGTGGATTTCCTCCCGGTACCGTTCCGCCAGACAGCCGGTGACCACCAGCTTCTGAATCTGCCCCTCCTGTTTCAGCTGGGCCAGCTCCAGAATCACCTCAATGGATTCCCGTTTGGCGCTGTCGATAAACCCGCAGGTGTTGACCAGGGCGATGTCCGCCTCTTCCGGGTCTTCCACCACCTGAAAGCCCTCTTGCTCCAGGGCCGCCAGCAGCATTTCCCCGTCCACTTGGTTCTTGGCACAGCCCAGGCTGACCATTCCCACCTTCATAGCCATATTGTTCTCCTTTTCTAAGCTCTTTGGAAATTCCCGTCTGCCTTGAAGATACTCTCCCAGCCGGCGGTATAACTCCGCCTTGTAGGGGGCTTCTCGGGCAGGACAAAGGGTAGTCCCCGTTCCCGCAACCGATTCCCACTCCTGGAGGGGTACCCAGCGGGCGGCATCCGTTTCTCCGGGCTGGAACCGAATCTCCTCCAGTTCCACGTCCCGGGAAAGGGCGTAAATGTCAAAATGGGCGTCCGTGCGCCGGTCCTCCTGAAGCAGGAGGGTAAATTCCTCCGGGGACGCCGTCAATCCCGTCTCCTCCCGGAGTTCCCGGCAGATGGCCTGACGGGAGGTCTCCCCTGCCAGAGCGCTGCCGCCGGTATTCTCCCACCATCCCGGGCAGGCGGCTTTTTCCGGCGCCCGCCGGGTGAGGAGCACTTCTCCCTTGCTGTTTACGATCACCACGATTACCGCCAGATGATAGGTTCCCTCCGGCAGAGGTGTGCCCCTGGGATGGGTGCGGTGCAAGGGGTTGCGGTTTTCGTCATATAAGTCCCAAAGTTCCATAAACACATTCCT
>UQQZ01000092.1 GCA_900543305.1 uncultured Oscillospiraceae bacterium | reverse complement strand
AGGGTGTTAGGCAGCTGATAAATCAACCGGGCAATGCCCAAATGGTTGTAGCTGACAATGGGCTTTTCCGTATCGAACACTTTGCCCACTTCCAAAGCGACCTGAGCTTCCTTAAAGGAACGGGCCAAATCTTTGATGCTGTTGACCACAGTACCGATACCAACGGTGCAATGGGTATAAAATTCACCGGACAAGGTATCCACGATGGAGCTTGCAAGCTTATCAATATCCTTTTCATCGATATTGGGCTTGATCTCCTTCACCAAAGCAATATCCGTCTCATTGATATTGATGATGAAGTCCTTATTCTTGTCAGGGAACAAGTTTTGCAGCACATCGTATGCGGAAATGTCGTTCTTTTCCGCAATCTTTACCAGCATGCACACGCGGCTCACATCGGAGTCAAAGTGCAGCTCGTGGCTCTTCAGATAAATATCCCCAGGGAGAATGTTATCCAAAATCACGTTCTTGATAAAATTGCCACGATCGTATTTCTCATCGTAATACTGTTTGATGCTGTTCAAGGAAACTGCCAGGATCTTCACATACTTCTGCGCTTCCGGGTCCTTACCGGCAACGAATACAGCATACTCGGGACGGGGACGGCTGCCGAAGGATTTAAAGGTGTACTCATCCGTCTGGAACACATCGGAAGAAGCCAACTCCTCCGGAGTGATCTCCTCACAGACTTCCCCAATCTTCCCCAACTCGCTGCAGGCTATAATCACAGAAGACTCGTCCACAACGCCGATGGTGCGGTCGATCGTATCGCGCATCTGATGGATGATCCCTTGAAATAATCTGTTTGACATGACTCTTCCCCTTTCTTTATGGCTCAGGGGCATTTCCCCCGCCGCGTTCGCTCAGAAAACCAGCTGCCTTTCCCCCCGGGAAAAGCCCCCTCCCAGGTCCAAGGCCATCTCTGGTAGAACAAAATTATTCAGTCTTTATTTTACATAATCAACAAGAAAATTTCAACCTTTTTTTGAAAAAAACACAGTAATTTTCTACTGACGAACAAAAAAAGAGGGAATACCCTGTGGTATTCCCCCAAAAATTCTCTTATTCGTCTTGAAGAATCGCTTTCTCCGTTTCCTTGTCAAAAAGATAACGGGGATTGGGCGTAAAATGAATTTTCACTTCGTCTCCCGCCTCCACCAGATATGGAGAAGCAATCGGTGCAACTACTCGGTTCCCCTGGCAGTTAAGGAACACGTATGTCTCCCCGTCCAGGGAATCCACCCCTTCCACGATGGAGGTAATCCCCTCCGGGCCTTCCTGTTCCAGTGGGAGGGAAATAGTTTCCGGTCGAATCCCCAGAACCACTTCTTTTCCCACATAAGAAGCCAGCTTCTCGTCCCCATCCTGAGACGGGAGTGCCATTCGGCAAGTCTCCAAAGTCAAAGCATAGCCAGAGCTCTCCCTTTTCAACACACCATCCAGGAAATTCATCTGGGGAACACTTAAAAAGCCTGCTACAAATCGATTGACAGGGCGTTCCCGCAACGTCTCCGGGGTTCCCACCTGCTGAATGACTCCTTCTTTCATTACGGCAAGGCGATCTCCCATGGCTACAGCTTCCGAAGGATCCTGTGTGACATAAATAAACGTAATGCCCAATTGCTTCTGTAACCGGGCCAAAAATTCCCGTTGGGAAAGTTGCAGGCTTCTCTCCAGGTTAGCAAGGGGCTCATCCAGCAAAACCACTTTCGGCTCCCGGACCAAAACCCGACCAATCGACACAAGATGTCTTTCTTCCGGGGACAGATCCTGGGCTTTCCGCTCCAACAATTCGGTCAATTGAAGGGTTTCGGCTACCCTGCGAATCCGGCCTTGAAGCGCTTCCCCCGCTGCTTTCTTCCCCGTGATCCCAAACGCCAAATTCTCAAACACCGTCAAGGAAGGGTACAGGGCGTTATTTTGCAGCAGAGCCGCAATCTCCCTTTCTGGAGGAGTCAGTCCATTGACCAAGGCTCCCCCAATGTAGATCTCCCCCTGATCTATCTCCTCAAAGCCTGCAATCGCTTTTAACAGGGAGGATTTTCCGCACCCAGTCGGGCCCGCAATCATCATCCACTCTTTGTCCTCAACTGTCAAATTGCAGTCCCGTATCGCAGAAACCCCGTCGTAAACTTTATGAACATTCTTGAGCTTTACTTGCGCCATGCGGAAAATCCCCCTAAAACTTTTACCGCTTGCCCGATAACAGGCAATATCTGCGGCTATTTCGCTGCGATGATAAGTATAACAGAATCCACTTTAGGGGGGAAGCCCTTTAAATGCCCAAAGTTTTTTTCACCCCTTTATGAAGAATCTCTAAAAGATTTTCCTTCTCTTTCCTTTCGAGGTCCAACCCTTTACTGAAAAATAGATTCCACTTCCTCTGGGGTCAGAAGGCGACAGGCTCCCTCTGGAAGATCTGGATCCAGCCACAAATTGCCTATCCGCAACCGATGCAGCTGTATCACTTCTCTCCCACGAGATGCAAACATCCGCTTGACTTGATGAAATCTGCCCTCCCGTATCTCTACAAGACCCACACAATCCTGTCCTTCTTCCAAGGACAACCTGGCAGGCGCATACCGTTCCTGTCCCCAAGTAACCCCTTGAGAAAACGCCTCAATATCCCGTTCTGTCAAAGGGCCGTTTACCACTGCACGGTACAATTTGTATACATGCTTTTTGGGGGACAGCATCCGATGGGCCAGATCTCCGTCATCGGTGATTAGGAGAAGTCCGGTGGTATCCTTGTCCAACCGGCCCGCCGGGAAAAGCCCCCGGCGGAACCATTCCTCCGGGAGCAGATCCAATACAGTCTTTGCACGGCGGTCTTCTGTGGCTGACAATACGCCAGCAGGTTTATTCATCATCACATATAGATGCTTTCGATAGGTGATTTTCTGTCCTTCGACGGCGATGACATCCTGGTCTGGATTTACTTTTGCTCCTGGGTCCCGTACCACGGAACCTTGAACCGTTACCAGCCCCCCGCGGATCCATTTTCCCACTTCTTTTCGGGTTCCAAGACCTTGGGATGTCAAAAATTTATCCAGCCGTTCTCCCATGGCTTTTCACGTCCTTTCCTACATTTCATCTAGCTCAATCTATAGGGTATCCGTCTTCCTGAGGCATCTCCTCTACGCCGGCCCCCGTTTCCCCTGCACCATCATCTGGGGTGCTTTCCATTTCAGTTACAGCGTCTTCCTGATCTGTCTCCGGTGCTGTGGAACTTCCATCAGAAGGTTCTGAGCTTTCCTGAGAGGACTCCTGAGCGCTTTCAGGAGCTGGAGTCACTTCCGATGCGCTCATTCCGGTCTCCCCAAATCGTGCGCTGTCCGGGGCAAATCCATGCATGAATCCGTCAACCTCTGCACAGGAAACATCCCCGCCGATAATTTCTTCCCCATAAACCAACAGGGTGGCGTAGACTTCCGTCTCATCGGGATAGTTGTCTATTTGATATAAATATTGAGTGCACACTTCTCCCGCGTAAGGCTCCAGATCAAATCCTTGGGCCTGCTGCATCACATTGTAGGCCGTGTACACATCGTTAAATTGGGCAGGGATCATCACTTCCCGGGTCTCTACCGGATCCGGCTGCACCTGCCAGCCAAAACTTTCCAGGTAAGCCACCCGCTCTTCGTTGGTGCCCCCTGGAATGGGTTCGGCCTCCTCCTCTTGGCTGCCACTTTGAAGAAAAATACAGGCTCCCACCACAATCGCGGCCAGGAGCAAAAAGGCCAGAATTCGTTTTCGATTGGCTTTCAGCGATACAACCATCTTCCACCGTTCCTCTCTGTTTGATTCCTTGTGGCATACATATGAGAGGCATGGGGAAGTTATGAATCTCTCTTTCCTAGAAAAGCCGTCCTTCCTCTATCAGTTTTACTTGCGGGAATTTCTCTTGCCGAGAAGCTGCAGAAAGAATCCATCCGCCAGGCAGCTGGAATTGAGAGATCTGAATATCCGGATCTTGGGAGACAGGTTCCCCTGAACGAAACGTGAACGACGCTCGGTGAAAACCATAGGACATTCCCTGGCCGGAAAGCTTCATCACGCTTTCTTTCAGTGTCCACAAGGAAAGAAACGCCCCTTCCCAATCCTCTTGCAGCGCAACCCATTCCTGCTCTTCCTGGGTGCAGACCCGTCTCACCAACCTCATTCCTACAGGCCGGCGACCTTCCCCATCGATTCCCAATGGAAACAGACTCAATCCACAGCCGATGAGACCTGAACAATGGCTCAAGCTGAAGTGGATCGGAGCATCTATAAAATATGGTTTGCCATGCTCGTTGCGCTTTCTGCTCAGAGAGGAAAGCTCCAGAGAATACTCCTCTCTCAACGACCAGCGGAGAAGCTCTTCTGCCAGCTTTCGCTGATAGGCAAGCTCTTCCGCTGGATTTTGAAAGTTGTGCGTATAGCGAACCGCATACAGCATTGTTCTCCCCCTTTCCCTATCCATCACACTTCTCTGTTCCATGGTTTTTATTATTATACCATTTCCCTCCTAGGAACGCAAAGCGGACGAATTGTCTTGCCTCTCTTGACATTTCTCCTATGATCGAGTAAAATCGCTACGATTTGCGCTGATTGGACAAGCGCCACTTGCTATTTTTCTTTTGAGGAGGGTGTTTTTTGACATTCGGTAACAAGCAATTTTATCATTCGTTTTTTGCCGTGGTCATTCCCATTGCCATTCAGAACCTGATCAACTCCGCCGTGGGCATGGCCGACACCTTGATGCTGGGGCTGGTCAGTCAGACCGCTTTGGCTGCCAGCTCTCTGGCAGGACAGATCCACTTCCTATTAAATATGATCTACGGGGGGCTAGCTGCCGGCATCACCATCTTGGCTGCCCAATATTGGGGACGACAAAATCGAACGGCTATCGAACATATTCTGGCCATCGGCGTCAAGCTGGCCTCTGCCGTTGGCTTTTTATTCTTTCTGGCCACGGTGTTCTTTCCCACATCCTTAATGCGGATCTATACCAACGATCCGGCTATGATCCAGGCTGGGGCCGAGTATCTGGGCGTGGTGGGATGGTCTTATTTGTTTATGGGCTTCTCTCACCCTTACTTGAGTGTTATGAAGAGCATCGAACGGGTCAAGATCAGCACCATGATCAACTCTTCCGCCTTACTGCTCAATATTCTGCTGAACGCTGTATTTATCTTCGGATGGATCCCTGGCATCCCTCCAATGGGCATTCGCGGCGTTGCACTGGCCACGGCCATCTCTCGAGCTGTGGAGCTGCTCCTGTGCGTGTTTGACGGCTCTCGGTATAAACAGATCCGCCTCCATTTAGGGTTATTTAGGATGCACAACTCCGTTTTGTGGAGAGATTTCATTCGCTATTCTCTTCCCGCCCTGGGAAACGAATTTGTCTGGGGGTTGGCTTACTCCATGTATTCCGTGATCATGGGCCACTTGGGAGAAGATTTGGTGGCTGCCAATTCCATTGTTTCCAACATGCGCAATTTGGCTTCCGTTCTGGGGTTTGGTGTGGCCAACGGCGCAGCCATTCTTCTGGGAAAGTCCATTGGCCTGGGAGATATGGCACGGGCGGAGCAAGACGCCAAACGCCTTCTCTGGCTTACTTTCTTCACTTCCCTACTGGGCAGTGCAGTGATTTTGGGGGTACATCCTATCATTGCCTCCACGATGGCTTTAACCGATCAGGCCAAAGAGTATTTGCAAATGATGGTTTGGATCAGTGCCGTGTATGTGGTTGGTCCCACCATGAACACTTGCTGGATTTGCGGAATCTTCCGGGCAGGCGGTGATTCCCGTTTTGGATTCTTCTGCGACCTAATCTGCATGTGGGGCGTCTTTGTCCCTCTGGGCTTTTTATCAGCTTTTGTACTGCAGCTTCCTCCCATGGCGGTTT
Source organism: uncultured Oscillospiraceae bacterium (assembly GCA_900543305.1). Classification (GTDB taxonomy): domain Bacteria; phylum Bacillota; class Clostridia; order Oscillospirales; family Acutalibacteraceae; genus Acutalibacter. The sequence goes on along the minus strand of UQQZ01000092.1, from coordinate 3,059 downwards.
ACTGCATTCTCAGTCTGGATGAGTTTTCAAAAATGCCTGTGGTGATCTTTCGGTACCGCCAAAAGAAGTGGCTTCGCAATATTACCAAGGACATTACGGCCTAGGCGCTTCCTTCAATGGACGATCCCCCTTTCCTTCCCACTGAGAGGAGAGGGGGATTTTTCACGCTTCTTTTCCTAAATAGTCCAGAGGCAAAGTCAAAAAAACAAGGGCACTGCCTGTTACAGCAGCACCCTTGTCTATAGATACAATCAACAAATCCGTTTTACCGGATAAAGCTCTTACTTGCGGGGGTTCTTGATAGCAGCCTGAGCAGCAGCCAGACGAGCAATCGGAACACGGAAGGGAGAGCAAGAAACATAGTTCAGGCCAACATTGTGGCAGAACTCGATGGAGCTGGGATCGCCACCATGCTCGCCGCAGATGCCCAGAACGATGTCGGGACGAGTAGCGCGGCCCTTTTCGGCAGCCATCTTCACCAGCTGGCCAACGCCCTCCTGGTCCAGACGAGCGAAGGGATCGTTCTCGTAGATCTTGTTCTCATAGTAAGCGCCCAGGAACTTGCCGGCGTCGTCACGAGAGAAGCCGAAGGTCATCTGAGTCAGGTCGTTGGTACCGAAGGAGAAGTACTCGGCCTCTTCCGCGATCTTGTCAGCGGTCAGAGCAGCGCGAGGAATCTCGATCATGGTGCCAACCTTGTACTTCAGATCGATACCGGACTCGGCAATGATCTTGTCAGCAGTCTCGGTAACAGTCTTCTTGACAAACTTCAGCTCCTTGACCTCGCCAACCAGAGGAATCATGATCTCGGGAACCATGTTCCAATCGGGATGAGCCTTCTGCACATTGATGGCAGCCTTGATCACAGCCTCAGTCTGCATGGCAGCGATCTCGGGATAGGTGACAGCCAGACGGCAGCCACGATGGCCCATCATGGGGTTGAATTCGTGCAGGGAAGCAATGATAGCCTTGATGTCAGCAACACTCTTGCCCTGAGCCTCAGCCAGCAGCTCAATGTCCTTCTCCTCGGTGGGAACGAACTCGTGCAGCGGGGGATCCAGGAAACGAATGTTAACATGACGGCCACCCAGAGCCTCATACAACTGCTCGAAGTCACCCTGCTGCATGGGCTCCAGCTTGGCCAGAGCAGCCTTGCGCTCTTCCACGGTGTCAGAGCAGATCATCTCACGGATCGCAGCAATACGATCGGGATCGAAGAACATGTGCTCGGTACGGCACAGGCCGATGCCCTGAGCGCCAAAAGCCACAGCCTGCTTGGCGTCGCGAGGAGTATCAGCGTTGGTGCGGACCTCCATCTGACGATACTTGTCAGACAGCTCCATGATCCGGCCGAAGTAGCCGCCTTCGGTGGAAGCGGGAACGGTGGGCAGAGCCTCGCCGTAGATGTTGCCGGTGGTGCCATCCAGGGAGATGTAATCACCCTCGTGGTACTCACGGCCGGCCAGAGTGAACTTCTTGTTCTCCTCGTCCATCTTGATCTCGCCGCAACCGGAAACACAGCAGGTGCCCATGCCGCGAGCCACAACAGCAGCGTGGCTGGTCATGCCGCCGCGCACGGTCAGGATGCCCTGAGCATACTGCATGCCTTCGATATCCTCGGGAGAGGTCTCCAGACGAACCAGAACAACCTTCTCACCAGCTTTGCCCTGCTCAACAGCGTCCTCAGCAGTGAAGACGATCTTGCCGCAAGCGGCGCCGGGAGATGCTGCCAGAGCGCTGGCCACGGGAGTGGCTGCCTTCAGAGCAGTGGGATCGAACTGAGGATGCAGCAGAGCGTCCAGCTGCTTGGGATCCAGCATCAGCAGAGCTTCCTGCTCGGTCTTCATGCCCTCGTCGATCAGATCGCAGGCAATCTTGATAGCGGCAGCGGGAGTACGCTTGCCGTTACGGGTCTGCAGCATGTACAGTTTGCCGTTCTCCACGGTAAACTCCATGTCCTGCATATCGTGATAATGGCTCTCCAGCAGGTTGCAGACTTCCTGGAACTGCTTGAAGGCCTCGGGGAACTTCTCAGCCATCTGGGAGATGGGCATGGGGGTACGGATACCAGCCACCACGTCTTCGCCCTGAGCATTGGTCAGGAATTCACCGAACAGCTTCTTCTCACCAGTGGAGGGGCTGCGGGTGAAGGCCACGCCAGTGCCGCAATCGTCGCCCATGTTGCCGAAAGCCATCATCTGAACGTTGACAGCGGTGCCCCAGGAATAGGGGATCTCGTTCATACGGCGATACACGTTGGCACGGGGGTTGTCCCAAGAACGGAACACAGCCTTAACGGCACCCATCAACTGCTCCTTGGGATCGGTGGGGAAGTCGCAGCCGATCTTCTCTTTGTACTCAGCCTTGAACTGCTCTGCCAATTCCTTCAGGTCCTCGGCAGTCAGCTCGGTGTCCTGAGTGACGCCGCGGCTTTCCTTCATCTTGTCGATGAGCTCTTCAAAATACTTCTTGCCAACTTCCATAACCACATCGGAATACATCTGGATGAATCTCCGATAGCAGTCATAAGCCCAACGGGGGTTGCCGGACTTCTTGGCCATGACCTCAACAACTTCCTCGTTGAGGCCCAGGTTCAAGATGGTGTCCATCATGCCAGGCATGGAAGCACGAGCGCCGGAACGCACGGAGACCAGCAGGGGGTTCTCCTTGTCACCGAACTTCTTGCCGGTGATCTCTTCCATCTTGCCGATATACTCGTAGATGTCGGCCATGATGTTCATGAGGGCCCGAAAGGCCGCGGAGGCGGAAAAGAGCGTCATGGTGAGGCCCGCGAAGAGCATGGCGTTGGACTGGTTATCGGTGATGTAGAGGATATAGTCCCCCAGGATGGAACGGCTCTCCTTGGGGAGAAATTCCTCGGTCCCGGCGAGGATCAGGTTCACGTCCAGGTGCAGCAGCCCCACAAAAGCATTGACGCAGATCAGCACCGGAAAGAAGCTGAGAATGAGAAAATAGGCCAGCTCCGCGGCGGACCTGGACACCCGGCGGTCAAAATATCCCTCCAGGATCTCGCGCACAAACCGCACCCCAGCGGATTC
>UQQZ01000091.1 GCA_900543305.1 uncultured Oscillospiraceae bacterium | reverse complement strand
CTATGCTCATGTCTGATGTGGACCTCAAGTCCTACACAGACACAGCATACCACAATGAGGAACTAAAATCACTTACAAGATACAGATTTGACAAGGTCAGGGAAAGAGCGAAACTGAAACAATCCGTTTCTCGCTTGGTTACTATTCTCTTTCCAGAACTGGAAAAGTTAGTACCAAGCCTTCACATTGCCTCTGTTTACGCACTCCTCAGTGAGTTTCTGGGAGCCAAGCAGATTGCTGGTGCCCATTTGACGAGGCTGAAATCACTTTTGGAGGACGCATCCAAGGGGCGGTACGGACGAGATATGGCAACGATCTTACGGGATGCTGCCAGATGTTGTGTTGGCTCTGTTATGCCTGCCAAGTCACTGGAGCTTCAGCATACAATCCGCCTGATCCGGGAGTTGGATGCGGAGATTGACGATATTGAAACTGCCATCCAGGACATGATGGAAAAAATCCAATCCCCCATTACAACAATCCCTGGCATTGGTGTCCGTATGGGTGCCATGATCTTGGCCGAGATCGGCGACTTCTCTCGCTTCGATTCTCCCGACAAGATCCTGGCCTATGCCGGTATGTCTCCATCCACTTACCAGTCCGGGCAACTATCCCTATCTGGTACCTACTCCCACATGGAGAAGCGAGGATCCAGATATTTGCGCTACGCCCTCTACAACGCCACGAAATATGTCTGCCTTTGGGATCCGACCTTTGCTGCTTATCTTGCTAAGAAGCGAGCCGAGGGCAAGCATTACAATGTCGCCCTTTCTCACGCCGCCAAGAAGTTAGTGCGCCTGATCTTTGCCATGGAGAAGTCCCGACAGCCATATAACGCCGCAGTTTAAACCCGTTTGCCAATAGACTTTACACGGCGTCCTAATGGGAGTCAGCTTTGCTATTCCCTTTTTGAGCTGTCTGCAATTTGCGCCAATCCACATTTTTAGGCTTGACTTTTAATAGTTAGTCTTTCAGTTGTAAGCGCCGTAAAACTCAGCCAACAGCGCTGTCAAAAGCCGGTACTGCTGGCTGTAGCTCAACTTATGGAATTCCTGGGTGAAAATGTCGCCGGTGGGCTCCGGTTCTACCGGTTCGGTCACGTTCATACGGGTGAGGATGACACAGTCAGGCGGGTCGGCCTCGATTCCTAACACATCCCCCAGGGAGATCCCCACCTGCTCCCGGATTGCTTTGGGAATGGAGACCCGGCCTTTCTCGTCCAGAATTTTGATGATTAACCTTTCCATAAAAACTTCCTTTCCTGTTGTGTTACCGGGGCGAACAGATAAAGCTGCTCCGGGGTGCGTTTTGTGGTGTTGTAATTGGAGATGAGCACTTCCTGGTACATGGCCCCGCTCTCGTACCGTTGGGCCATGTTGTTGATCCGCTCCACCTGCTCGATGAAGATGCCGGGCTGCTGGTACAGTTCCAGCACCTCCGGACACAGGTTGTAGGACAGCAGCCACAGGCCCTCCACCCCAAACAACAGGTTCGCAAGCCGAACGTGATCTTTTCGCAAGAAAAGGTGGCCGGGGTAGTAGCCCTCTGTAAAGAAATAGGGCGGGTCAATGTAGAAAACAGTGGTGGGGGAGTCATACCGGGTGATGATGGTTTCGAAATCCTCGTTTTCCAAGGTGACTCCCTGGACCCTGCCACATACACGGTCGATGACGGGGAATCCTGCCCACATACTCCGGGCCACAGAGCAGAACTGCTTGCCGTTGCCAGCGTAGCTCTGTCGGATGACTTGGTAAAAGTCCGCCGCCCGTTGGATGGGGTCGGCAGCGGGAAATTGGGCCAGTCGTCTTTGGGCAATTTGAAAATCCTCCCGGCTGTGGACAACATAGAGCAGACGGTCTTTCAGTTCATTGGGGTGGTCTCGCACCACACGGAACAGATTGATGAGGTTCCCGTTTTTGTCGTTGAGAATCTCCCTCACGGAGCGTTCCTTATTGAGTAGCACAGAGCCCCCGCCCCCGAACACCTCCACGTAGATCATGTTGCGAAATCCCGGCGGGAACCGCTGCAGGATGGTGGGACACAGGGCTTGTTTTCCACCCACCCATGGGATGATGGATTGAATAGGCCATTCCTCCTTTCCTTTTTCAGGTTGGTTTTTCAGGTTATCGTCAGGGCAGGGGATTCTTCCTGCTCTGGAATTACCCGGAATTGGTCTTGGCCAATAAGAAGGGACAGGCTGCTGCCGTTGTCCCAATGGACCAACAGGGCGGGCTGGTCATCCACACCCACCACCGTGCCCTTCATGCCGGGCTTCAGGTGTTCCTCCTCGTTGCAGAGGGAAATTACCTCGACCCTGGTGCCGGGCGGGTATTTCTCCCTCATGCTTTCCACGAGTTTTTTCTGATACAGCAAGTAGATCACGTATAATAAAACCATCTCGAAAGGGGTGGTTTTATTAATTCTCCTTTCCTCGAAAATTGGTTATACGGCAGGAGTAGCTACCTGCAGTATAATCAGGTCAAGCACTGTGGATCTGCACTTGTAAATTACAGCATGACTGTTTGGGAGTGACTCAGACCACAGTGGCTTGCCTGTATTGGTGATTAGTTGGTTAACGCTTGACGTTTCTATTTGCGTGAATACATGGACAAGCCATCTGTGGAGACCAGCAGTGCTAATCTAATAAAGGAGGAAATCCATGTATTTTGTAGGAATCGACATCTCTAAGTTCAAACACGATTGCGCCGTTATTGATGAACTCAGTGATACCGTCACTCCCTCTTGGTCTTTTTCCAATGACCGGGAGGGATTTTTGCAGCTCAAAGAGTTGCTGGATAATCTGAAAGGCGAAAAAAAGATAGGACTTGAAGCTACCGGCCACTATGGGGAAAATCTGAAGCTGTTCCTCGAAATCAACGGCTTCACCTTTATGGAGTTCAATCCGCTTCTGATTTCCAGATTCGTTCGCAGCAAATCCCTCAGAAATACAAAAACCGACTCCATTGATGCGCTTAGCATCGCCCATTATGTGATGACGGTAGAGTACAAGCCCTATCCGTCCTCATTCTACCACTTGGATAAGCTAAAATCACTCACAAGATTCCGCAATAGCTTGGTTCGCCAGCGAAGCCGCCAATTGGTGGAGCTTACCAACGTCTTGGATAAACTGTTCCCTGAGTTCAAGCCCTTTTTTAAAGACAAGTTTTCTGTCACAGCCCTGTACATCCTTGCGCACTACCAGACACCGGAGAGGATCGCCAACATGAACGCACGCTCTTATGAGGCCCTTCGAAAAATTTCTCATGGCAGATTCACTATGAGTAATTTTATCCAGCTCAAAGCTTTGGCGAAAAACACTGTCGGAATCCAACGGGAGTATCTCATTGACCAGATGAATATTCTTCTGGAGCTTTACTCCCAATTGGACTCCAAGGTGGATGAATTGGACTCTCAAATCAAAGAGTGTGTTCGGGGAATCGATCCACCCTGTTTATCCATTCCCGGCGTTGGAGAGCTCTCTGCCGCCATGATTCTCTCTGAGTTTGGAGACTTCAGCAAATTTCAGAACCCTTCCAAAATGCTTGCCTTTGCAGGTCTGGAACCAGGCTATTTTCAATCCGGACAATCTGAGTATACCGGCCATATGGTCAAACACGGCTCATCCAGGCTCCGGTACGCTCTCATGAACTGTTGCTTGCCTCTCATCTCCAACGAACCAGTTTTTGCCGCGTATTACGCCAAGAAAAGATCAGAGGGCAAACCTCATCGTGTGGCATTGACCCATGTTGCCAAAAAACTTCTGCGGGTCGTTTATACGTTACAAACTAAAAATGTCCGTTACAATCCGACTATGATCCACTAAGATGCTTCCTTTCTTTTTCCGTCCTCCTTTGGAGGGCTTGGTTTCCTGCGCCCTTTTTTCGTCACTAAAAATTTCTTCGCAAATGACTTGACTTCCCATAGTTGGTCACTCCCATTCCTTGTTAAATTGAATCCGATTGGCCTTCTCCACGCCGTAGGCCCGGATTGCCAGGGCAGTGCAGAGGATCATATAAGATTGCATGGAGAGGAGGGACGGGTCCGCGATCTCCATGAGTTGGATATTCCGGGAGCCGGTGAGGATGTCCCGCGCGGCGGAGAAAAACACATAGCTGGTGCCGTTGAGGTTTTTCGGGTGCATCTCGTCGATGTAGATTTTGCGGATGGTAACTTGATCCCAAACTTGGTTCCACAACCCTCCGTCTGCTGTGAGCAGGTACAGGGCGGCCAAGAACTTCCGAGAAACCGATTCAGGGCGGATGGACCGTTCTTTTTCAAAGGTGTGCTGGTGGCGGTCATCTCGGTAGATCATGGGGGTTCTTCCTTTCTGTTTCGTTTCTGCGTCCAACTCTGCTTGGATGCGATCGGCTTCGGGGGTGTCTGGTTGGAAGTTAGGCTGGTGCTTCATAAACCGCTCGAAGAGTTGGTCAACAGGTTTGGTGGTAAAGAGGGGCATGGATTTTTCTCCTTTCGGCTGAAATAAAAAAGAGCGGAATCTGTTTTCATCAGATTCCGCTCTTTTTTGCTGGTGGTCATGTCATGGACATTCCCGGACTTTGATTGTGAAAACTGTCACGAAGGGAAACATAGCTTTGATACCCTTCCGGGTCGAGTTTGGCCAATTTTTCCCCATTGAACCGATATTCGGGATAGGACACGAATCCGCTCTGTTGGGTGCGGCCCGTGGGTGTTGCCAGGCCCTCTTTTTCCAGCCAGGGAAGAATTTCCTGGTCCAGGTTATTCACATCCACAAATGCGCAGTCTTGATCCAGGGAAATTCCCAGGTTAACTGTTAAATCTCCCCAGGGTTCCGGTTCTCCGTTATTCCAATCTTGCAGAAGCAGGGCCAAGTTTCCGTTGTTGTAGTAAGACCGCACCTGGCAGTCCAGAGAGATGGTTTTCCCATTCCAGGGAAGCTTCAGCAGACCATCTCCACTTTGAATTGCTTGAAATTTCTGATCGGTGTACCCGTCCCACCGCAGATAGTTCCAGTCAGGTTGAGGACAGGGAGCGGATCGGGCCACCTCTCTCGGCACGGTTTCAAGCTCCATGGTTTTATCCGGGTCCATCAGGCAGGGCGCGTAGGCTGGGATGATTTTGGAAGCCAGGTATTCCTGGTCAGGACAGATATCGATCAGCCCCATCCGGGCGGTGAGAAATGTCTTTTCGTCCACAGTACCGATAGCGGTCATATCTGCCCAACGGTGAGCGGCGAGAAAAGCCGCAATATTATGTGGGGCAGCTTTGAAAAAGACGGCGTCCTCCGGAGAGTCCATATCGCTTGACAGACCCTGCAAATATTGTTGGTTCAATTTGTTCACCCCTTCTTTGGTTGAAAATAAAAAAGCCGGAGTCGAAAAAAACTTTCGATTCCGGCTTCTGCCTGGTACTACTTCGGTTATTTGATGTGTTTACGAGGGTTCGAGTCCCTCCAGATGGGGGTGGTTTCATTCAAAAACGTCACGCCGTGACGGGCCTTTTTTGGCCCTGAAAACATGAAAAAACCCCGGAATTCCGGGGTTTTTTCGGCCTGGTTTCATTTTGTACCAGTAAACATGGCGCGCCAGGAGGGACTCGAACCCCCGACCTTTTGGTTCGTAGCCAAACACTCTATCCAGCTGAGCTACTGGCGCATGGGCTGTTCTCTAACAGCCTTTTAATTATATACACGAATTTGAGAAATGTCAAGAGGTTTTTACAGGTTTGTGAAATTTTATGAGAGAAAATCCGTAGGGGGACAAGACATTGACGGTTCCCAGAGCCTCTCCCAACAGCAGTTGACCCCCCTCCAGGTCCAGAGAAGCGCCCATAATGCTCTGGGGACGGTTGCTCCGGTTGATGACAACCGTTAAGCTGTCCCGGCCTTCCCGGGTAAACACAAACCGCTCAAAGGCAAGAAGATTTCCTTCCGCATACAGGGTGCGGTAGGAGCCGCTTCCCAAAATGCCTTTCTCCTGAGCCCGCATGAGCCCCAGACCCTTGTACCACTGGAGCAGATTTTTCCCTTCCCGGCCCCAGGGATAACAGGCCCGGTTAAAGGGATCCCGGTAGCCTTCCATGCCGGCTTCGTCCCCGTAGTAGAGACAGGGGACCCCGGGCAGCAGGTACTGGATCAAAGAGGCCAGACGCAGCCGTTTCAGGGCAGTGTCCCGCTGTTCCGAATTGAGGGATTGGGCGCTTTGCCATTCCCGGCCCCGGTTTCCCGCCGGTTCTCCTCCCAGAATGGTCAAAGCCCGTTCCGTATCGTGAGTGCCGATGTGGTTCATCAGCAGCCGCAGACACTGGGGAGGATAGTTCTCCACAATGCTCTCCACGGTTTCCGTAAAATTCCGGGGATCTCCTCCCAGCAGGAATCCCAGAATGGCGTCCCGGAAGGGGTAGTTCATTACCGTATCCAGCTGTTTACCCAAAAGATACCGGCGGCGGATGCCGTAGGCTGTTTTGTTGGAGGCGTCTTCCCAGACCTCCCCCAGCACCAGGGCGTCGGGATTTTCCGCTTTGACCGCAGCGGTGAGATGGTCCAGAAAGGCGTCGGGCAATTCGTCGGCCACGTCCAGCCGCCAGCCGGATGCTCCGGCTCTCAGCCATTTCCGGACAATGCCGTTTTCCCCGTTGATATACTGGTCATAGCTTGCTTCCGTTTCCTTCACATTGGGCAGGGTTTCGAAATTCCACCAGCATTCGTAGGAGTTGGGCCACTGCCGGAAGGTGTACCAGGGATAGTAGGGGGATTCCTGGGAGTTGTAAGCTCCCGGGGTGGGATACCGCCCCTCCCGGTTAAAGTAGACGCTGTCGCTGCCCGTGTGGCTGAATACCCCGTCGATGAGCACCCGGATGCCCAACTTCTTCGCCGCCGCGCAAAGGGAGGCAAAGTCCTCTTCCGTGCCCAGAAGAGGGTCGATTTTGGAATAATCCGCCGTGTCGTACCGGTGATTGGAATGGGATTCAAAGATGGGGTTGCAGTAGAGGCAGGTGACACCCAATTCTTTCAGATAGGGCAGTTTTTCCTCGATGCCTTTCAAATCTCCGCCGAAGAAATCCGTGTTGGTGATGACCCCTTTTTCATTGGGCTTCCAAACAGGCTGATCCGTCCAATTTTCATGGAAGGTGCGGCCGTAGGGGATTTCCCCTTTTTCCTGATTGGACTTGTAAAACCGGTCGGGGAAGATCTGGTACATGACTCCCCCTTCCAGCCAATCGGGGGTTTTAAAGTTCCGGTCGTAGACCGTCAGCTGCCACTGGTTGTTGCCGCCGAAGATCCCGTCTCCGGCAAAACCCTTGGAAAGCCGTTGGCTGCCCCGGCAGGTGCGGGCTTCAAAGTGGTAAAAATACAGTCCCGGGGTGTCGGGGGTGAAGTGGCATTCCCACCACTCCTGGTTGTTGCCGTTCATGCCGCACCAAAACATATCCAGCACCTGGGTCTGGGCGCCTTCCCGTTGGATGACCAGATGGGCCCCGGAACAGGACAGCTCCCGAGGGAGGGTGATGCGAAAATGGATGGGGGTGCCGTCGGCAACGGCTCCCAGAGGATCCCGATATTTCCTGCTGCGGGAATTGAACATAGGCGTGCCTTCTTTCTCAATATAGATGCTGTGCCCCACAAGAAAAAGCCCAGCGCAACCCAGCTTTTCCTTAAAACAGTATGCCGGATTACGCTGCGCTTAATTCTCTGCCATACAGGGGGTTATGAGGCGTAGCGTCCCAGTGGGACGTTCCCTTTTATTTCTCCAATTTTTTTGCTCCCAAGTTCTTCGCCGGAGGCACAGGGGAAGCGTGCCAGATATTCCCGGCATATTCCCGGATAGCCCGGTCGGCGGCGAAACGGCCTGCCCCGGCGATGTTCAGCAGGGACATGCGGTTCCAGGTGGTCTGGTCCTTGTAGAGCTCCCGGGCCCGCACCTGAGCGTCGTGATAAGAACGGAGATCGGCCAGAGCCATATAGCGATCCTCCCGGAGCAGGGAGTTGAAGATGTCCTTGGACTGGCCGCCGCACATGGAGCCCAGTTCGTCCATGGCCCGATGGATCAGGTTGTCATTTTGATACTGGATGGAGGGGTTATACCCGGCCCGCTTCAGCTCTTCCACCTGAGAGGCGGTCATGCCAAAGAGGAGAATATTCTCGTCGCCCACCGCTTCGTGGATCTCCACGTTGGCACCGTCCAGAGTGCCCAGGGTGATGGCGCCGTTGATCATAAACTTCATGTTGCTGGTGCCGGAGGCTTCGGTGCCGGCCAGGGAAATCTGCTCGCTGATTTCCGCAGCGGGGGTCAGCAATTCTGCCCAGGTGACGCAGTAGTTCTCCACGAAGACCACCTTCAGCTTCTTGTTGACCCGGGGATCGGAATTGATGGTCTTGGCCAGGTTGGCGATAAACTGGATGATCTCCTTGGCAAAATAGTAGCCGGGAGCGGCCTTGGCGCCAAAGAAGTAGGTGTGGGGCGTGAATTCCGCGTTGGGATTCTCCCGGAGCCACTGGTAGGTGGCCAGGATATTCAGGGCGTTCATGTGCTGGCGCTTGTACTCGTGGAGGCGCTTTACCTGCACGTCGAAGATGGAATCGGGATCCACCACGTCGCCCTGGGTCTTCTTCAGGTACTGGGCCAGATGTTCCTTGTTGGCCCGCTTGATCTGCTGGAGCTTCTGGAGGACGGAAGCGTCGTCCTTGTACTTGGCCAGGCCCCGGAGTTTGTCGGCGTCGTAAATGTAGTCCCGGCCGATCAGGCTGGTGATGAGGCTGGCCAGCTTGGGATTGGACTGGTTGAGCCAGCGCCGGTGGGCGATGCCGTTGGTGACGTTGGTGAACTTCTGGGGTTCTTCCTCGTAGAAGTCATGGAACACGTCATCCTTGAGGATTTCGCTGTGGAGGGCGGACACGCCGTTGATCTTAAAGCAGGCGCACACGCACAGGTTGGCCATGCGCACCTCGCCGCCCCAGATGATAGCCATGGGGGCCACCTTGGACAGATCGCCGTGGAAGTAGTCGGTCAGCGCCCGCTGGTAGCGGTTGGAGATCTCGATGAGGATCTGCCAGATG
>UQQZ01000090.1 GCA_900543305.1 uncultured Oscillospiraceae bacterium | reverse complement strand
GAACAAATAGCCGCAACGCCCTGAGGACGCTCCTGGGCCACATAACGGGCCGCCGCTGCCGTGTTGGAATACTCCCGAGCGGCAATGCCGTGAGCTTCCAGGTACTCCCCGCACTGGGACAGCGCCTGGGGATGAGATACAGCTGTGGTCACCGGTTCCCCCGGCCGGGCTGTGGCCAGGCAATGTTCCACTTTCACATCCACCGCTCCCACAATGAAAAACCGGTACTGTAAAATCAAATCGTACACGCCGGTAACGGACCCGGCTGCAGAATTTTCCACCGGCAGTACGCCAAAATCCACCTTCCCGGCTTTCACATCCTCAAACACCTGCTTCCAGGTAGGCTCAAATCCAGGGGTGATTTCTCCGAAAAACCGCAACGCCGCTTTGTGGGAAAAAGCTCCCGGAACCCCCTGGCACATGACTCGCACTCCGTTCCGGTTCAGGGTCCGAGCCGCCGTTTTTTCCAGTTTCCGCAAAGGTGCTCCCCCTTGCAGCAAACGGTGTTGTTTATCCCGGCTGATAGTCATAATGGCAGAGTACAACGCCGCCGCGGCGCCCCCTTCCTGGCCTCCTGCTTCCCGGACCCGGTCCAGAATTGCCTGTTCCCGCTGAGCGCTGAACACGGGCATTCCCGCCTCCTGTTTTAACTGGGCCACCCTGCGGGAACAGTCCATGCGCTGTAAAAACAAGGGCAACAGCTTTCCGTCGATCTGGTCAATTTCTTCCCGGATTTTCCCCAGCCGGGCCTGATATTCCGTATCTTCCACAGGCGTTCGTTCCTTTCCACCAAATTCCGTCTCTCAAGCACATTTCTTACAAAAGGCCGCTTTCCGCCAACAATTCCAGAACTGCCACACAGGCTGCTGCTTCCACCGCCGCTGCCGCCCGAGGCACGATACAGGGATCGTGACGGCCGCGAATCACCAGCTTGGCAGGCTGTCCGGTGCGAAGGTCCACGGTATCCTGCTCCCGGGAAATGGAGGCGGTAGGCTTGAAGGCTGCCCGGAACACAAGGGGCATACCGTTGGTAATCCCTCCCAGGATTCCTCCTGCGTGATTGGTCTGTGTGCGAATCTGCCCCGATTCATCCACCACAAAGGGATCGTTATTTTGGCTTCCCCGCACTCGGGAAGCCCCAAACCCGGAGCCAAATTCGATTCCCTTCATGGCGGGGATTCCAAAGGCCAGGGAAGCAATTTTATTTTCCACGCCGTCAAACATGGGATTTCCCGCTCCCACAGGCAGTCCCACCACGGCACATTCCACTGTGCCGCCCACGCTGTCTTGGTCCATTCGGGCAGCCTCGATCACTTGGCGCATCCGCTCTTTGGCATCCGGATCGATAACCGGGAAATACTCCCCCGACAGCCTAGTCAGAAGATCTCTGGAGGGCGCCACCGGATCCAATGGCGCGTCCTTTTCCTCTCCGATAGAATTTACATGGGAAGCAACCAGAATTCCTCTGCGTGCCAGGATTTGCCGGGCAACTGCCCCCGCAAACACCAGAGGCGCTGTCAATCTCCCAGAAAAATGACCTCCCCCCCGCACGTCGTTACAGTTGTTGTATTTCACATGAGCTGTGTAATCCGAATGGCCCGGACGGGGCAAAACCCGGAGATTGTCATAATCCTTGGAACGCTGGTTGGTATTGTATATCACCGCGCAAAGAGGCGCCCCAGTGGTGACCCCTTCCAGCAAACCGCACAGCACCTTGGGTTCGTCCGACTCCTTCCGCCGGGTGGCGGTGGGATCCTGCCCCGGCGCCCGGCGTGCCATCTGGGCAAGGACCCCCTGCCAGTCAATGGCCTCCCCTGCTGGAAGACCATCCAGGTTCACCCCAATGGCCTCCGTATGGCTTCCTCCAAAAATGGACAGTTTAATGCGTTCACCCCAGGTCGAAGACATGGGCACTCCCTCCTAACTGAATAAAATCTTGGAAAAACTTCGGGTAAGATTTCCGGATGCTCTGGGCATCGGTGACTACCACCGGATCTTTGCTCCGCAAGGAGGCGGCCGCCAACGCCATGACCACCCGGTGATCGTTTTGTCCCTGAGCAAGTCCCCCCGCCAATTGGGGGACTCCTTGGATCTTCAAACCGTCTTCTGTAACCTCCACCTGTCCGCCCAGCCCGTTCAGGGCATCGGCCATGGCGGCCAAACGATCGCTTTCCTTGAGACGCAGGCGCTGGGCATTGACGATTCGAGTCTCACCGTGACTGACCGCCCCACACACTGCCAAGGCGGGCACCATATCGGGAATCTGGGAGGCATCGATCACAAAGCCCTCCAGTCCTCCAAAGGGCTCCCCTCCCTTAGGATTGTACGCCCGGAGCAAGGAACCTTCCCATTGGATATCCAACCCAAAGGTCCGAAACAGCTCTACACACGCTTTATCTCCCTGCAGGGAATCCTTGCGAAGACCTCGAATCTCCACAGGAGCCCCCAGAGGAGAGAGAGCCGCCATACACAGGAAAAAGGCAGCCTGGGACCAATCCCCTTCCACCTGACCGTCGTGGGGCCGGTAGACTTGTCCTCCGGGAACCCGCCATCCGTCTTCTGTCTCCCAAACCTGGATACCAAACTCCCGCAGTACAGACAAGGTCATCTCCACATATCCCTTGGATTCCAAAGGTGAGGTGAGGACGATCCGGCTCTCTCCTTCCAGCAAGGGAAGAGCCAGCAAAAGTCCCGTGACAAACTGAGAGCTTACGTTGCCCGGCAAGGCGAAAATTCCCCCCTGAAGCGTTCCGGAAATCTCCAAAGGCAGCCCCCCTTGGGTTTGAAAGGCCACCCCATGGGCAGGCAGCAGTTCCCCATAAATTCCCAAAGGCCTGCTGGGCAACCGGCCCCGACCTACAAACCGGGCCTGAACCCCCAGGGCTGCTGCTATGGGAATCAAGAAACGGAGGGTGGATCCCGACTCTCCACAGTCGATTTCCCCGCCCCCTTCCCCCAGGCCAGTGGCATCCAGGATGAGGGTCCGGGTTTCGGGATCATAAGCGGTTTTCACCCCCAAAGCTTGCACTGCCCCTATGGTAGCCTGAATATCCTGACTGAAATCGATGGGAGACAAGACACAGCGTCCACGGGAAAGGGCCCCGCACAATACCTGCCGGTGAGCTGCGCTTTTGCTGGGGGGAATCTCTATCTGTCCACCGGAAAAGGTCCCTCCATATTTCACTTGGGCCACATTATCCCCTCCTTTACGCCATCAGTCCCAGAAGCTTGTCCCGGGTAATGGGGTACACCAGGCTTTCGCCGATTTGAGAAAGGAGAATCAGCCGCAAAGTATCCCCATCGCTTTTCTTGTCTAAAGCCGTGGCTTCCACCACCTGGCTCCAGGTAAAACGGTCTTGAGTGGGCAGGCCGTACTGCTGAAGTACCCGGCGAACCCGTTCACCGGTTCCCTGAGGCGTTACTCCCAAGCGTTCTCCCACTTGGCAGGCCATCACCATCCCGATTCCCACCGCTTCTCCGTGGGCAAGCTCTTGGAAATTGTGAAGCTTTTCCAGGGCGTGGCCAAAGGTGTGACCAAAATTCAAAATCATCCGCCGACCTGTGTCCCGGGCATCCTGTTCCACCAGTTCCTTTTTGCAACGAATACACCGAATCAACACATCCTCCAGGTCTTCCAGAGCCGTTTTCTCTTCCAACGCCTGAAACAGGGGAGCGTCCGAAATGCACCCGTATTTAATCACTTCTCCCATGCCGTCCCGGAAATAGTGGTCCGGCAACGTCTGCAAGGTTTCCGGATCCGTCAAAACTGCGAAGGGTTGGTGAAAAGCCCCCACCAGATTCTTGCCGAAAGGCAGATCTACTCCTGTCTTTCCCCCTACACTGGCATCCACTTGGGCCAGCAAGGACGTGGCCACCTGCATAAAGGAAATTCCACGCAGATAGGTAGCGGCCGCAAAGCCCCCCATATCCCCGGACACCCCTCCTCCCAGGGTCACGATAAAATCGGTTCTGGTAAATCCCGCTTCTCCCAGAGCCCGATACATATCGCACACGGTGGCAATCTGCTTGGAGCTCTCCCCTGCAGGAAACTGGGTTTCAAACACCTGAAATCCGGCTTTCTCCAACGAGGCCTTCACCCGCGCCCCATAGAGGGGGTATACATGGGTTTCGCTGATAATCATGGCTTTGGATCCAGGCTTCCGGGACTCCAGGGCAATCTCCCCGACCCGATCCAAAACACCCTTTTCAATATAGACGCTGTAGGGCTGCGCCGTCTTGACATCCAACTTCATGGCAGGACCATCCTTTCTCCACTGTTTGGGGCTTCAGCCCACTTCCCGCTTGATTTCTCCCGCTTCCCGCAGCAACGCCCGAAGCTTGTCCTCTTCCGAGGCAGCCACTGCGTTACGGATCTCCGTCAAATGGGTCATCAATTCGTCCAACTCCGCCACCAGGCTGTCCCGGTTATCCAGGAAAAGCCTGCTCCACAATACCTCATTGATATTGGCCACCCGGGACACATCCCGGTAACTTCCCGCGGAAAATCCCTGGTGCCGTCTGCATCTGGGACTGAGCACATAGGCACAGGCAAGGGCATGAGGTACCTGGGAGGTAAAGGCAATATTCTGGTCGTGCTCTTCCGCGGTCACCTGCACTACCCTGCCAAATCCCATGGCCCGTGCCAGGGATGCTACCGTCTCCACCGCTTCCGGTGACGCCTTGCCCGGAACCAAAATATAAGACGCACCCGTAAAGATGCTGGGATCGCTGGCGGCAAATCCGCTTTGCTCCTTCCCCGCCATGGGATGCCCCGCCACAAATTCGTACACCGCTCCTTGAGACAGTTTCTCCATGGCCCCACAAATTTCTCTCTTGATTCCACAGGTATCCGTGAGGACGCAACCGGGTTTCAGGCGGGACCCATATTGCCGGACAAAGGCCAAAATGTCCTCGGGATACAGGGAAAGATACACCAGGTCCGCGTCCTCCAGATCCCGAAGGCTTGCCTTGCCGTCGATGGCTCCACAGGAGCAGGCGTCCAAAAGCACATCCTCCTGCACATCCATGGCCACCACCCGGTGAGACGTATTTTGTTTTAAGCTTTTGGCCAGGGAACCGCCGATAAGCCCCAGACCTACAATCAATATTTTCATTCTGGTTTCCTCACAGGGCAGCCACGGTCTGGGAAAGTTTCGTCACCTTCTTGGCCAAACTGTCAAACTGAGCGGGTGTGATGGACTGGGCTCCATCGCAGAGAGCGTGACTGGGGTCGTTGTGAACTTCAATGATCAGGCCGTCTGCCCCAACAGCCGCTGCCGCCAAAGCCAGGGGCTCAATGAGCCAGTTGAGTCCAGAGGCGTGGCTGGGATCCACAATGACCGGCAAGTGGGAAAGCCGCTTAAGCACAGGCACAGCGGAAATATCCAGGGTGTTTCGGGTGAAGGTCTCGTAGGTGCGAATTCCTCGCTCGCAAAGAATCACCTGTTCATTGCCCTCCGCCATGATGTACTCCGCGCTCATAAGCAATTCCTCAATGGTATTGGCAAGACCACGTTTCAAAAGAATGGGTTTGTGGAGCTTACCCAGCTGCTTGAGAAGCTCAAAATTCTGCATGTTCCGGGCACCAACTTGAATGATGTCCACATCATCAAACAGAGGGAGATGCTCAATGCTCATGATCTCTGTCACAATGGGAAGCCCAGTTTTTGCCTTTGCTTTGGACAGGAGCTCCAGCCCTTCCCCTTTCATTCCCTGGAACGCATATGGAGAAGTCCGGGGCTTAAAGGCGCCTCCCCGCAGAAACTGAGCGCCCGACGCTTTCACACTTTCGGCAATACTGCAAATCTGCGATTCACTCTCCACCGAGCAGGGGCCCGCAATCAGTGCCAAACCTCCACCCCCAATTTTCTGCCCTCCAGGCAATGTGATCACCGTATCGTCCGGATGAAATTTTCGATTGGCCTTTTTATAGGGCTCCTGCACCCGCTTGACACTCTCCACAAAATCCTGGGCCGCGATGTATTCGCTGTCAATGGCGGTGGTATCGCCGATCAAGCCCAGAACCGTGCTGTGGGTGCCTACCCAGGTGTTTACCTGGACGTCATATTCGCTGGTGAGCTTCTTGACGAATGAATCTACCAGTTCCTGTTTTTGGTTGGGTTTCAGTACGATGATCATGGTAATTTTTCCTTCCTTTCAGAGATATCACAAAAAAAAGCGAAGCCTTTCGGCTCCGCCATACAAAGCATGTTTCCCGGGTTTTCCCGAAAATCCTTCCGACAGGTTTGGGCTCAAGCCCCTTCCCTCTTTGGCGAGCTTCCTTTGCGGAGTGCAGTCCGCTTTCCTCGCCTCCAAGACCTGTCTTTCTTTCCCCCTTCTCCACCGGGTTTTTATAAAACCTGTGGAGACGGGATTCCATGCCGAACGCAGCCGTTTTGTTTCCACGCACAAAAAGCCTGGGCCGTAAATCGCAGGCTCAAGCTAAAATAGTAGCTAAATCGTTTTGCGCAGTGAGAACTCATCGCGGCTGTGTTCCTCCATGTTTCTTTCAGAATTTATACTCAATATTACCCCAGATGTCTCAGAATGTCAAGTGATTTTTGCTTTTACACCAAAATACTTTAAATGGATGAATCGCCAGGTTCTTTGGAAAAATGCTCCGCCACTCGACGGGCCACCACCATGGGTGGGGCTCCTGCGTCAATGACCAGATCCGCGGCAGCCCGGTACAGAGGGCAACGCTTTTCATACAGCTCCGCGATCACCTGACGCCGGTTGGGCCGCTGCAGCAGGGGACGACGCTTATCGTTTTTCAGCCGCTCTTGCAGGGCTGCCACCGGCACATCTAAAAAGAGGATCTTTCCCCCGTGGCGATGAAAACATTCCACATTGGCCGGATACAACACAGTTCCGCCTCCACTGGCGATTACCAGGCCCTCCTTGCCCGAGCATTCCGCCACCGCATGGGCTTCCCGGATCCGGAATCCTTCTTCCCCTTCCTTTGCAAAGATCTCCGTGACCGTCATCCCCGACTGCTGCTCAATGAAGTGGTCCAAATCGCAAAATTGTCTTCCCATCAGCTTGGCCACCCGGCGGCCCACGCTGGTCTTGCCGCAACCCATAAAACCACAAAGGACTATGTTGGGTCCATGAGCAACTTGAGCCCCTTGGGGGCGCTTTCGGCTCCGGTCAGGGCGCCTCCCTTTGGAGGATTCTTTCTTTTCGTCAGGACGTTGCATGTGTTTTCTCCTCCTCTCCCTGTCCATTTCCCGGGAAAAGCCGGTATAGCTCCTCCTGAGCATCCAGGCAAAGCGTTTTGAGATCCTCCCGGGAAAAATGGGTGCCATACCAAATTTCATGGGCCGCCACTGCCTGGTAAACCAGCATTTCCATCCCTCCAATGGCTTTTGCACCACACGTCCGGGCCAGTTGCAGAAGCTTGGTTTCCCCTGGATTGTACACGGCGTCAAACACGGCTTGGCAGCGGGCAACTACCTGCCCCGTTACGGGACTGTTTTCCGCGTGAGGCGTCATACCCACACTGGTGGCGTTTAAAAGCAAGTCGTATGTGCTTTCTCCCTGTTCCAGCTGGTCGTAGGACAGCACCTCCACGGAAAAAAATCGGTTTCCCAAGTCCCCGGCATACTCCTCCAACTCTCTGCCCAGGGAAAGGGCCTTTTCCATACTTTGGGCACGACAGGCAATAGTGAGCCCAACCTTTCCGCTCTCCTGGGCTGCTTCAAAAGCAAGGGCGCGGGCAGCGCCGCCGTTTCCCAGCAAAAGCAGGTTTCCCGAAAAGGATACCCCATGGTTTTCCAAAGCTTTACGGCATCCCGGACCGTCGGTGGTATTGCCGATGAGCTGGTCCTTCACCCGGTGCACCGTATTGACAGAGCCAAAACGCCGGGCTTTTTCCCCCAACTCGTCCAGGTAGGGTAAAATGGTGCTTTTGTGGGGAATGGTAATATTGAAACAATCCAACTGCCTAAGCTCCCCCATGGCTTCTTTCAGGTCCGGCACGTCCATTACCTGATAAGAAAAAGGGATGCCTTCCAACTCAAACAGCCGCCGATGAATAAAGGGCGACATGGTATGTCCTATGGGATGGCCAATGACAGCCGCTTTCTGGATCTGCATAAAATCCTTCCCTCCCCGTAAAATCGAAAAATATTTTCATTTCATAGTTGACAAAGCAGAATGGAGTCAATAAAATGTAAATGACGGATACGGCCATACAACACCGTAAACCTTTTGGATTGTATCACATGGAATGCGGTTTTGTCCAGAGATTTGGCCCGATCCCATTTGTTACGCGCGGCCCTCAAACATTTCACAAATTTTAGGAGGAAATAGACATGGTGTTAGAAAAAGTCAAGGCGATTCTCAGCGAGCAGTTCGACGTGGAGGAGGATAAGATCACCGCAGAAACTACGCTTGCGGACGACCTGGGCGCCGATTCTCTCGACGTGGTGGACCTGCTGATGTCCATCGAGGATGAGTTTGAGGTGGAAATTCCCGACGAAGAAGTGGAAAACATCAAAACTGTGGGCGCTTTGGTGGAGTACATCGAGGGCCATTCCAACGTGTAAGCTCCCGTCAACTTCTTTGGAGTATACGTTCAATCATCGAAACCAGAAACATCCGGGCGTTGTGTCCGGATGTTTTTCTTTTTTCCTTGCAAAATGCAGGGCGCTTCTATATAATGAACCATAGTAAAAATTTGCCCGAAAGGACTTGTTTGTATGGCACAACAAAAAAAGATGGTGGAGGATATCACCTCCATGGACGAGGACTTTTCCAAGTGGTATACCGATGTGGTCAAAAAAGCCCAGCTGATGGACTATTCCAGCGTCAAGGGCTGCATGGTCATCGAACCTTATGGCTACGCTATCTGGGAAAATATCCAGCACGACTTGGACGCCCGCTTTAAAAAGGTGGGGGTTCAAAACGTATATATGCCCCTGCTGATTCCTGAAAGCCTCCTGCAAAAGGAGAAGGATCACATCGAGGGATTTGCCCCCGAGTGCGCCGTGGTCACCCAGGGCGGCGGTGAGGAATTGACGGAAAAACTTTTCATCCGCCCCACCAGCGAAACTCTTTTCTGCGAACATTATCAGAAAATTATCCATTCTTATCGGGACCTGCCCAAGCTGTATAACCAGTGGTGCTCCGTGCTCCGTTGGGAAAAAACCACCCGTCCCTTCCTGCG
>UQQZ01000089.1 GCA_900543305.1 uncultured Oscillospiraceae bacterium | reverse complement strand
ATCCCACAGCAGGTTGTATTTCATGCTCCAGCCCTGGCCGTCCAGCGTCAGAGGCGTATTGCCCTTGTCGCCGATTTTCTCCAGCAGATGCTCCGCCATGGTCTTAGCCTGTTTCGCATAGGACTCCTCGCCGGTCAGGCGGGCATAGCAGGCCACGCCGATGATGGCCTTGGCGGCCAGGTTCACGTTGTGGGCCAGATGCCCGGCAAAGTCATCGGTGCAAAGCTGTTCGTCGGGGTCCTCCCCGTATTTTACAAGGTCCTGCACCCAGGTGTCCAGCAGGGAGCGATACTGCTTAGCCAGCGCGGGGTCTGCGCCAAAGGCGCGGCCTGCCTCCAGCATGATGAGCATATTGCCGCATTCTTCCACTGGCATCTGTTCCTTGGGATCGATTCCGTCGGAGTAAACTTGGCCATTGAGCAGGGGGAATTGTCCAGCGTCGTGGGGGGCAAATGCAAAGGGCCACTGGGGGATGGAAGCGTAGCGGAAGATGGGCCGCATCATCGCGAAAACAAGTTGGGGGTTATACAGCAGAAACAGGGGAATCGAGGGATAGCTGACATCGGCTGTAGCAGCGCACCCGTTGCTGAAGCACTCTTTGGAGATAAAAAGCAAGTTCCCGTTTTTGTCTTCACACAAAGTATGAGCTGCAATCACTTGACGCCAAGCGGCCAACAGAATTTCAGCATACTGGCTGCCGCCAACTGCTTCCGCTCGGGACTGAAGTTCCTGGGAAAAAGCATCACACCGGTGGGAGATTTCTTCGTATTCTTCAAAGGCCACTTCCAGCAGGCCGGGTAAAGTTGCTCGCTCCTTTTTCCAGTAGGGAGGAAGGTTTTCCCCGAAGTACTGAATGGCTTCAATTTCGTCGTAACCGAGGGCGAAAAGAGCTTCTTTGCCTTCTTCCAGGTGGATCTGAGCTTGCAGGGCGGAACGGTTATTTTCGTCTTCCACCGCAACGGAACCGCCGGATTCTACGGCCAGGTAGAGGCGGCCCCAGTCAATTCGAACGTCGTCTCCCGAACGGTTGAGTACTTGCTGTACACCGCTGGACATGGCAACGGCTTCAAAGCCTTTTCCAACAGCTTCTCCGAATTCCACAGGGTACTGACCTGCGTAATCGAGACAGAGAGCTTCATCTGCCCGGAACGTGACCGTGCAGGCAGGAAGGGGAAGTCCGTGACGTCCCCGAGCAGTGACAGCGATATAGGTAATCGGCCGGGCAAGAACCTTGAGATCATCCAACAACAGGGGAGAGGTGAATGTAACGGTTAAGGACGCTTCCGGGCTTTCCATCACATAGGTGGTGGAACAAGCTTTCACGTCTACGGATTTCATCTGCATGGGAAACGCATCTGTCTTCCCCAGAAAACCATATTCCCGATTTCCCACTTGCAAAATACCAGTGAGGGGCTGAACTTTTCCGGTCCAATGGCAGGTGGGGGTCCGATTGGGAACATCATCCATCGACCAAAGACTGAAATACGGAGTATGGGTCACTAGGGGCACAGCGGGCAAACGCATTTTTTTCATAGCGGTACACCTCGATTTGGGTATTTTCACAACCCCCATCATAGCAGGGAATGGAAAAAAAGAAAATGGGGTAGCAGCAAGTTTTGGGCTTTTTCCAGCATTTTTCTTTATTTTGTCCTGCCGGGGCGCTGCGTTCACCTGGACCAAAAGAATGTCACTGGTGAAAGAAAAAATTTTTTCAAAAAAACGGAAAAAACCACTTGCATTTTTTGAACGATGGAAGTATAATAATACCTGCTTTTCCACATAACTTGCCGGTGTGATGGAATTGGCAGACGTAGTGGACTCAAAATCCACCGGTAGCGATACCGTGCCGGTTCGAGTCCGGCCACCGGCACCAGAAAGAGTCTGGACGCTTCAAGCGTTCGGACTCTTTCTTTTTCCGGAGAGGATGTAAGCGTGCTCAGTGGAAAGAAAAAAACAGTCTCGAATCGAGGAATGAGACATGCAATCGATGCACGAGGGCTTGCTTGCCCAAGAATTTGCCGACTTGTGCGGTGTAAGCAAGGATACGTTATTGTATTACGACCGAATCGGACTTTTTAGTCCGGAGCTGATCGCAGAAAATGGGTATCGAGTGTATTCCCTGGACCAGGTTCACACATTCGACTTGCTGCTGATCCTGCGAGATTCCCATTTGCCCCTAAAGCAAATCAAGAAGTACTTGACCAGCAGGAATCCCGAAGAGATGCTGGAATTGCTAAAAGGACAGTCCCATTCGATCCAGGAGAAAATTCAGGAACTGAAGCGGCTGCAGCGGCGTCTGGAATTGACGGTAAACCGCATGGAATCCGGCCTGAAACAGGATCAGAGGGAACCGGGTATTCAGGAGTGCGAAGAAAAGCTCTATGTGGTGATGCCGGTAGCTTCGGAAACCCTGCGCAACCGGAAACTGCGAATGGCGTTGGTCCGTGAATTTCTGCATTCCTGCAGGGAAAAGGGAATCCAAGGAGACTACCTCCGCGGGGCAGTGATTTCCAAGGAGCGGTTGCAGAAAGGGTGCTTTGAAAAGGAATTCTTTTGCGTGTGTATCGAAGACACGGCAGATGCGGAACAGGCGGGAGAACTCTACATTAAACAGCCCAAAGGGCTATATGGCGTTTTGCGCCATTACGGCGGGTATCGGGATCTGCCGTCTTCCTACGAGAAACTGGTAAAGTATATTCACTCTCAAGGACTGAACATTTGCGGCAACGCATATGAAACAGAACTGATGGGGTATATCGGGGAACAAGACGATTCGGACTATGTGATAGAAATTGCCATACAAGTTGGCCGCTAAAATTTTGGCGGCCTTTTTCTTTTACAGATTCTTGACTATGGAGCAGCTCCATACTTTATAATGGACAATAAAGTTTGGGAAAATGAAAGGAACGGTCGGTTCCGGAGCTATTTTGCCGGTGTCCGGGATTGATAGGTCCTTAAATTCCGCGGGAAAGGATTTCGAGCGCCATGGGACATAATCTGAGAGAATATTTGGGGGACAAGTCATTTTATCTCACCATTTTGAGAATTGCCATCCCGGTTTCCCTGCAACAACTGATCACGGTGGGGATCAACCTGATGGACACGATCATGCTGAGCAGCATGGGAGACGCCCAGCTTTCCGCCTCTTCCCAAGCTAGCCAGTTTATCAATCTCTTTCAGATTTTTTGCATGGGCATTGGCATGGGCGCTTCCGTCTTGACCGCCCGATTTTGGGGAATGCAGGACAAAGACAGCTTGCGGAAAGCGGTCACCATTATGCTGCGAATTGTGCTGGCTTTCGCAACAGTCTTTTTCTTGGCAACCTTGTTTTTCCCTGGCTTCATCATGAGGGTCTATACCACGAACCCGGTTACTGTGGATTACGGTATTTCCTATTTGCGTTGGATTCTTCCCACTTATTACTGTATGGGACTTTCCTTGACCTGCACCATTATATTGCGGAGTGTAGGGGAGGTTAAGATTCCCTTGCTCAGTTCCATTATGGCGTTCTTCATCAACGTCTTCTTTAACTGGGTTTTTATCTTCGGCAATTTGGGAGCTCCCCGCATGGAGATTGCAGGCGCTGCTTTAGGCACCTTGATTGCCCGGGTATTTGAGTTGCTGTTCATCTGCGGTTTCTTCTTTTTCAAGGACCAGCGGATTTCCTACCGGATGAATCACTTGTTTCTGCACTGCAAGGATCTGACTTCGGAGTATTTGCGAATCAGTATCCCGGTTCTCATTAGCGATGGACTGTTGGCATTTGGAAACAATTCCGTAGCTATGATCATGGGCAGAATAGGGGATACCTTTGTAGCTGCCAACTCGGTCACCATGGTGGTGCAGCAGTTAAGTTCCGTATTGACACAGGGAATTTCCAATGCCAGCGGGATCATTACCGGTCACACCATGGGCCGGGGAGAATATGACAAGGCGCAGAAGCAGGGGTACACATTCTTGATTTTAGGTGCCCTGGTGGGTTGTGTTGCCGCCGTGATTATCCTGTTGATCAGAGGGCCCATTATCAACTATTATCAAGTATCCCCGGAAGCTAAAGAAATCAGTTGGTCTTTGATGGATTCCATCAGCTTCATCGTCATCTTCCAAGCCATGAATTCCATCCTTACAAAAGGCGTGCTCCGTGGGGGTGGAGATACCAAATTCCTCATGGCCGGCGATATTTTGTTCTTGTGGGTTGCTTCTATTCCTTTGGGAGCTCTGGCCGGCCTGGTATGGCATTGGTCTCCCTTCTGGATTTATTGCATGCTGAAGATTGATCAAATCTTGAAATGTATCTGGTGTTTCTTCCGCTTGAGAAGCAAGAAATGGATGAAAAAGATTTCCTCCGCGTCTTCTGGCGAAGCGGCCTAGTTCTAATAAAATAGACAGAAAAGGCACCCTTTCCAGGGTGCCTTTTTGCTGGAATCGCCAAGAGGGGATTTGAAAGGACCTATGATAATTATCTATTAATCTATAGATGAAATCTATATTTGGCTTTCCACCACTACACGGTTCCATTCTGTTCCAGAATAAACTCCCGAAACCTATTGGCAGCCGGGGAAAGGAAAACATTACCGTTGTGAACCAAATAGAATTCCCGTCTATAAGGAGGGGAACTGATCTGCAAAATGGATAGATTGAGCTTGAGAAGCAAGTCCATGTAGGGGACAACTGCAATGCCAAATCCCTGGGATACCAGTCCTGCAATCACCTGATCTTCTTCCGTTTCATAGGCAATCTTGGGAGTTCCGCCCACAGCGGCAAACAATCCATCAATCAATTTTCGAAGACCGGAATCCTTTGCAAAATAAACCTGGGGATAAGGGAGCACCTCTGCCAAATCAATACTGTGCTGCTGGGCCAGAGGATGGTTTTTGGGGACGATCAAAACCAAGTCTTGCCTGGTTACCGGAACAGCGGTCAAATGAAGTTCTGGAGCGGGTTTTGAGCAAAAGATTAAATCGTATGTTTCTTGAAGAAGTCCATCCAGAAGTTCCCGCGTCCGATCAGTGTGAAACTCGAATTGGATATTTTTGTGGGGATTGGCTTTAAGAAAGTCCGCTGCCAATTTGGGGATAAATTCTGTTCCCAGCGCACGCAAGAAGCCCAAGCGAATCACCCCTTCTCCCTGGGCGCTGCGCTGAAGGGAAGAGACCCCTTGATCCAGCGTGGCAAGCGTCCGTCTAGAGCATTCCAAGAACTCTTCGCCAAAGCGGGTCAGAACAGTGTTCCTGCCTGCCTTTTCGAAAAGTGGCACACCCAGCTCACTTTCCAGTGACCGGATGGCGTGACTCAAACTGGGCTGTGTGATACGCAACTGTTCCGCAGCTTTGGTGTAATGACGGACCTGGGCCAACTTGACAAAATACCTTAAATAATCCAAATTCATCTGCCACACCTTCTTTTCCAGAAGGTATTATACCATGAATTATAGAAATTTTCTATCGGAATATTAAAATTATGTATTTAACAAGATGTAGTTCCAGTAATACAATAGGGAACTAGAAAAAAGCTTGGGGGAAATCAAACCGTGGAACATTCTACAGAATCTAAGAAATTGACGTTAATTCGTGGGGAACTGGCATTGGTCGTTGCGGTGATCATCAATTCATTTGGGGTCGTTCTGATGCTGTATTCTGGGGCGGGAATTTCTGCCATCTCCAGTGTTCCTTTTGCCTTTTCTGAAGCATTTCCTGCGTTGACGCTGGGAACTTGGACTTACTTGTTCCAGGCCCTTCTGGTGTTTAGCTTGATGGTCATGCGCCGGCGATTTGTGCTGCCTTACCTATTTAGCTTTGTCGTTGGTTTTGTATTCGGAGAAATGCTGGATGTCCATGAAGCTTGGATTGACATTCTGCCTACCGACCTGGGTTGGTGCATCCTCTATTTTGTGATCAGTTATGGGCTGATCTGCTTTGGAATTGCCCTGTCCAACCGCTGCAAACTTCCCATTATTCCCACGGATCTGTTCCCTCGGGAGCTCTCCCATATTACAGGGATCAGTTATCCGAAGATCAAAATTTCTTTTGATGCTATTTGCCTGGTGGTAACAGCAGGAATTACGTTTCTGTTTTTGGGCCATTTGGAAGGCATTGGGATCGGCACAGTTTTGGCAGCATTGACTATGGGAAAAACCATTGGCTTAATCGGAAACTGGATGGACAAGCATTTTGTGTTTGAAATCCATCAGTGGAAACAGAAAAGCGTTGGATTGAAGGGACATGCGGAATCCAGATAAGCCGCAAATCCATAGAAAAATAGAATGAGGAGGATGTAGGATCATGGAAAAAGAATTTGAGGGAAAGTATGCCATTGTAACTGGGGGAGCAGGCGGAATCGGTTTCGAGTCTGCAAAAGTTCTCGCTGAACGCGGTTTGTCGGGTGTCATCTTGGCTGACATGAATGAAGAAGCAGCCAAGAAGAGCGCTGAAACTTTGGAGGAGTCTACAGGATGCAAAGCTTACGCTTTCCCTGTCAACGTAGCGTCGCCGGAAAGCATCGAACAGCTATTTCGCTTTGCTTCGGAGAAACTTCCTGCACTCCATATCCTGATCAACTGTGCTGGAGTTTGCCCTGTGACTCCGGTGGAAGAACTGGATGCTGAAAAATGGGATTGGTGCATGAACATCAATTTGCGGGGGGCACACCTTTGCGTTCGTGAAGCCTTTAAGACCATGAAGGAGCAGAAATACGGGAAGATCATTAACATTGCGTCCATCGCTGCCAGGATCGGAGGCATAGCCTCTTCCGTCAGTTATGCTGCCTCTAAAGGAGGTTTGTTGGCTGCTACAAAGAGTTACGCGAAGTTGTTTGCCCCTTATGGGATCAACGTGAACGCAGTGTGTCCTGGCGTCGTCCGTACTCCCATGACAGCCAATACGGAGTATTCCACTTCCCAAATCCCCCTGGGACGTTTGGGAGAAACCTCCGATATTGCCGGAGTGATCGCCTTTTTGGCCAGTGACGATTCCTGCTACATTACAGGAGCTGGAATCGATGTCAATGGCGGACAATTTATGCTTTAACCCTCTTGTAAAAAAGAGACCGGATGGCACGCAAAATGCGTACGATTCGGTCTCTTTTGTTATAATCTCAGTATGAGATAAGTATTGGTGTGTATAGGTAACCTTTCTATTCATTGTCTATAAACGTTTATCAAAGAACATGTGAGCGTTATTATTAGACTTTGGGATTAGAGTATTTCCAAGCAACAATTGCAAGGACAACGCAAACCACAGCCACACCAATGCACACCACTCTTACAATGTTACTCAAATCCAAGATACCGCCACCTGTAACTGTTATAGCACAGAGAATTGCTAAAATGGTTAAAAGAGCTAAAATGGAGCTGATAATTTTGAGAATAATACTCTTCTTCATGCAATCACACTCCTTTACCAGATTTGGGGTTGTCTATCCATTTCAATATTTATGCAGATGTAAACCATCAAGAAATTCCTGATTATAAGTTATATCATAGCATACTTTGGTTTGTTTTTTTACACCAGAAAAACCTCACACTCGGATCAGCCTAGTATGCTTAATAGGACAAAGGGCTTCCTCTACAAAACTGTTGTATTGGAATATGTTTTTACGTTCGTATCAATTCTGTTTGTGCATAATAATCTATATAAATGCTTTCTTCGTCAATACGTTAATATAGGACAGGAACTTGTTATCAGAGGGAAAACGCCTGGATTACTCTGCCTTTTCCAAGCGCGTTACGCCCTTGCTGAACCAATAAACCAAATAGATCACAGAGGGAATCAATCCCAACAACCAGCCGATGGGCGCCGCAAACCAGATGCCAATATAACCTACAGCTATAGGCAAGGCTAGAGAGACGCCTATTTTGCAGATCAGTTCAACGGCACTGGAAATCAGCGCAATACGGACCATGCCCATACCCCGCAAAGCGGAGTTGATAGTCCAGATTGCTCCCAACGCCAAGAAGAAGCAGGCCTCCACCCGGATCATGGTGACAGCGCCATCCAGCACTTCCGCCACATTTTCTTCCAAGAAGATTCTGGCAATCGGCTGCGCAAATATCAGCATGACCACTGTGGAGAGAAGGGAAAGCCCTCCGATAATCAAGAGGCCCTTTTTCAAACCTTCCTGAATTCTACCATAGAGCTTAGCACCAAAATTTTGTCCTGCGTAAACAGAAAAGGAAAACGCCACATTGGAAAAGGAGAGGGTTGCCAGTTGTTCAACCTTGCTGCCAATGGTATATGCGGCCACAATATTGGACCCAAAGGAGTTGATCACAGCGGTGATCACAAACATGCCAATGCCCAGGACCAGGCTTTGGAAACACATGGGCAAACCGATCCGCAAATATTCTCCGAGAATTTCCCGATCAAAGGCAAAGGCGGCGCGATCGGGACGAAGACGGGGATGGCGGGCAAACATGAATAACCCGCACAAAACTGCCGAAATGGCCTGAGCTATGACTGTGGCTGTAGCAACACCCCTCACGCCGCCCTGGAGAGCCAGAACAAAAACCAGATCCAAGACCACATTCAGGAGGCAGCAGACAATCAAAAAGTACAGGGGAGTACGGGAATCTCCAATGGCCCGCAAAACAGCGGAAACGCCGTTATACGCAGTGAGAGCAATACAGAGCCCTCCAGTAATTTGAACATAGGCAACGGCATCGTCCAGAATGTTTTCAGGAGTACCTAAAAATTGAAGAAAAGGACGTGCACCAAAAAAGGCCAGACACCCTAAAAGAACACCGCCCATCAATACCAAATACGCCGCATGGCTGACACAGCGTTTTAAACGTTCCCTCTCACCGGCGCCTTCCGCCTGGGAAATCACCACGGAAATGGCGTTTGTCAGTCCCTGACCCAGCATAATCAACAGGGAGGTGGTGGAACTGGTGGCACCGATGGCGTACACGCTGACAAACCGTCCCACTACCACCGTATCGGTCATGTTGTACATCAGCTGGAAAACGCTGCCGATCAGCATGGGAATGGCAAATAGAATCAACAACCGGGCCGGTTCCCCTTGGGTCATATCAAGACTTTTTGCTTTTGATGATGCATCTTTCAAGAGACATGTTCCTCTCTACTATAAATTTCATGTTTTATTATATCAGGGTAAAAAAAAACATGTCAAGAAATAGAAGGGGAAAGGAGGGCCTGGAAGATTGCCCCTTGATCTTGACTTTGCCATTTCGATGTGATAAAATATTTCCCGAAAAATATGGTAAAAGGCGATGAAGGAGACAAGCGAAGCGTCCCGAGCTTC
Organism: uncultured Oscillospiraceae bacterium; assembly: GCA_900543305.1. Classification (GTDB taxonomy): domain Bacteria; phylum Bacillota; class Clostridia; order Oscillospirales; family Acutalibacteraceae; genus Acutalibacter. Next base: position 121 of record UQQZ01000089.1, on the reverse strand, counting down.
AGAGAGCCGGCGGTAGGTGCGAGCCGGTGCGATGGGCCGTAACCGCATCCCTCCCGAGCCGCAAGCCCAACGGCTTTTTAGCTCAGTAGGCGCAGCCGTCGGGCTTTTGGCGTATGGGGTG
>UQQZ01000088.1 GCA_900543305.1 uncultured Oscillospiraceae bacterium | reverse complement strand
GTTTTCGAAGAAGTTGACCTCATTCCAGGAAAGGTTGCTGCTCGCCGGTTTTACCCAGTAGTGGTCGGAAAGGCTCAACCCCAAATTTCTGGAAATTACCTGCTGCGGGTTGGGGAAACCCAATTGGCTGAGGGCGTCCACTAACCCTGAGCGGGCGGAAGGGATGAACCGGTTCGTCCACCATGCGTTGAGGGCAGCCCGGTCAGCTTTGTCCCAGGTGATGGGAACCCCCACCGGCAAATCCTCCCCGTGGTACAGTTCGCCAACACGGGTAATTTTTGTCCCGCCATCATCCAAGGTTATTTCCACCACGGGGATGTCCTTGTGCATCAGGGTGTAGTTCACGGGTGCCGCCTCCTTTCTCTTGTTTTGTAGTATACACGATGCATGGCGTGGGCGCAACGAAATTACCAGGCCATGCTGGGCTGGAAGGACTGTTCTTCATCCTCATCCTGAGCGTCCTCCTGGTCATTAGATTCTTCCCAGGCTTCTTCATCCTCCTGGGATTCCTCATCCTCCAAGGACTCCTCCACATCCTCTATCCCATCGAAATCCTCGGCTTCTTCGCCGTCCTCGAACACTTCCTCATCCTCCTGGTTTTCTTCCCAGGCTTCCTCGACCCCGTCATCCTCCTGGGAAACCTCCTCGGAACCGGCCTCAAAATCGTCCACGGGGGCGGCGTCCTCCTGGGCTGCGGGTTGTTCCTCCAGTTCGCTGCCGGGGCCTTCCTGGGCCTCCTGGGGGGCAAACTCGTCCTGGATTTCTTCCTCCATTTCTTCGTCCTCGACTTGGTCATCCGATTCTTCCTCGACCTCCTGTTCTGCTGGGTGGCTGGCCTGATACTGGGCCTCGTCCTGCTCCAGTTCAGCTTCAATGAGCCCTACCACGAATTGCTTTTGCGTCATGCGGTTTCGCTCCAAGTAGGCTTTCACACGCTGAAACAGGCTGTCCGGCACTTGGAAGGCCAGGGTTCTCATACGTTCCATATTCTTATCCTCCTGTGTGATTTGAATTTTGGGATGCAGCTCGTTGTCCACAGCCTGGGCGATGAATTCTCCCATGGTCATGCCGTGGGCCTCTAGGTAGGCTTTTACTTCCGCGTGAAGGTCAGCGGGGATCTTCACGGTGATCCCTTTCATTTCAGGCAAAGTTGTCACTCTCCTCTAAGTAATTTTGCATGGCCTGGAGGAGCAAGTCCTCCAGTGGGATTTCCAGCTCCGCCGCCCGGTCCAAGAGGGCGGCGTACTGGGCTTCGGTGAGTTGGATGGTGTAGGTGAAATCTATTGAAATCATCCCCTTTTCAGTTTTTAGGTGGGCAGACCAACTTCCCCTCCGAACAGGTCGAGTTGACCGGTTACATTGCGATCCTCCATCCACCAGCGGAAGACCTCGTCTGCTGAGTGCCAGGAGTTTAATTTACCCTCTGTCCATCGTCTATGGAGCATTTTGTCAAAAGCGGTCCGGTAGAGCTTTTCAAAAGCAGGCCATACGCGAAATTCCCGGTACCGGACTTTCCCCGCCATAGGACAGCCAACGCAGCCCACCCACTGAAAACCCAGATTGTATACGGGGTTGACGTCCACCTTGGCGTCCCGCAGGAACGACCACACGTCTGAGTCACTCCAATCCACGATTGGATGAATCTTTATTTCGGCTTTCTGCTGGCAGGGGGCTACGATCCGTTCATCACCGTTGTCGAAGTCAAAGCGTTGGACCTCTCTGCGACTGCTGCCCTGCTGCTCCGCCACGGCGGAGTCCTTTCTGTTTTGACTCTCCGCGGCCCGGACGCCAAGTACCACCGCCCGGTGCGGCGCACCGCTCTCTTTTAGAACTTGGCAGCAGTACCGCTGTTTCCGGGTGGGGGGCCAGCCCTTCTGGACAATCAAGCTCCACATACTGGTGGGTTTTCCTCGGTAAAGGGGTTTGTGGAAAGCGCAGGCAATACCCTCCAACTCCAGTTGACGAAACACTTTCCGAACGTGATAGATGGTTTCCGGAGCGTCCGCTGTGGTCAGGTGGTGGATGACCTCCAGTGGGATGTGTGCACGCCGGCACAGCTCTAAGCAGACCTCGCTGTCCTTGCCGCCGGAGTAGGCCAATAGCAGTGGTTTCTGGTAATAGGCGGCGCTTAGTTCCGCAGCCAGATGAATGCGCCGGATTGCTTGGGCTTCTAAATCCATTTCACGTCATCCCCATGCCTGGTCCCTGGCTCTCGCTTAAAAATTCCTCCGGGTCAATATTCCACAGGTCGCAGCCAAGTTCCACCGCCTCCTGACCCGTGGGAATGTACTCCTGGGTCACAGTCCCGTTTTTGTAGGTGCGCTCTCCGCAGTTGTGGCCAATGTCCTCATCCGCCCAGACATGATGGATCGTGATGGAGGGGAACATCTCAGAGAGTTTCTCCATGACGTGTTTTGGCGCATTCCAGGCTGTCAGAAAGGACAGCCTGCCATCTGCCACTTCCCCATGGCTGGCGTTCCACTTGGTACCCCAGTTTTGAATGCGCCACTCATACCAGGTGGGACATCCATAATTCTGGAGATTGTGAAATGCCTGCTTTCCCAACTTCCACTCTTCCCGATCGATTTCCGGATGGGCGGCGAGATACTGTTGTTCCAGTTCCGTGTGGAAACCGGTATCCGCTACGAACCCTAGGTATTTCCTAAAACCCGCAGCAGTGCGCGAACCAGCCTCTATTTCCAGTTCCGAGGGCATGGGGATCAGCTTGTTAAAATCCACGGGGCCATTTTCACCCTTGATGGCCGAAAAAAGACGGTCGACCTGTGCTGGGTCGCCGTCAAAGGAAAGAATGTTCTTGACATAATTGGGCATGGAAGCCTCCTTTTCACTTTATGGATTGAATGTAGAAAAAGACACGAAGGGATACTTCACGCTCTGTTTTACATGGTCATGGACGGCCCATTCTGTGATTCTTCCTGCTCTGGTTCTAGGTGCCGTTCCCACTGTGGGGAGTCTGCATATTTCATGTATTCCTCCAAGCACGCAAACGCCTTGTACAACTCCGCCCACTTGGGGTTGTTGGAGACCTCTGTGTACTCATACACGGGGCTTCCGTGGTGGCTCACATCCTCGCCCCGCATCAGCCTGCCCTCTCGCACACAGAGGAAGGTGTTGTAGGAATCCTCAAACCCCAGGCCGGTCTTTAGGGCTTGGAAAGCCTCTTCCATGCTGATGTAGACCTCCTGGAAAGCAACGCCTTGCACTTTCCAGTTTCTATTTGCTGTGGATCTCATGTCTGTATTCCTCCTTGCTCTGAGAATAGAAAAAGCCCCCGCTGGGTGAAACAGCGGAGGCAATCCTGTTGCATTGTGCTCTTTTTTCTGATATGATGGTCTTGCGTGGGAAACCACGCGGGAGTCTGCCAGAAAACGGTAGGCGGTTAGCCCTCCCATAAGCGGAGGGGTCGTCCTCCATAAACCGAGAACGAAATTCTTTTGGGGAATAGCCACAAGACTGTTCCCGCCCTCCGAAAGGGGGGGATTTCCATGTACATGACGCTCGCTGACTTTTGTCAGATTATGCTCATGCTCATTGCGTTCGCGGGGTTTCTTTGGACCCTGTGGACGTACTGGAACAAAGGAAGATGACCGCCCCAGCCAAAGGTTACGGTCATCTTCGATGATTATTCCTGAGGGCTAAACCGTCTTACCGGCAGGCTCTCTTTCTATCTCTATTATAGTCCCAAATAGGGGCAATGTCAACCAGCGCCAGCCCTGCGGGGTTGGTTCTTTTTCTAGGATCAGTATAGCAATTCATCGGGGCATTGTCAACCCATTCACATTCCCATCGTTTGCTGCTGTTCCATGATCTCTTGCTCCGCCAGTTCTAGCCCGTGGGCCAGCCTGGGGTCTGCCGCCACATCCTCAAAGGAAAAGCCCAGGGAGTCCAAGGCATCCTCCGCTGTGCCGGTGTAGCTGTACTCGTGATTTTCCAGCTCATAGAGGAACATATCCTTGATGAATCCCTCCCCGGTAGGGTCTGCGTCAATAGCGGCTTGAAGCTCCCTATGGTGCCGGGTAAATGTCTCATGCATGAGGGGAGCATCCTTTTTCTGGATGAAGCCTCCAAAGGGAATACGAGCGATCTTGTCCAAATCCATTTTAGGCCGAAGCCCCCACTCCTTCATGATTTCCCGGAACTGCTCTTGATTGAAAGCAAACCGTATAGGGAGGGCGTTCACTTCCTTCTGCTGGCGATCCCGCAAGACTTGATATTGGTTGATAAACTCACCTCCCCTCTAAGATGGGAACCACCCTCCGATTCCCATCCTTGAACGTAACCTCCAGATTCTCCGGCGATTCCACCCGCACCGTCTCCACAACTTTGCGCACCAGGAGGTCATCGAAGGAGAGGTCGTTTTCCTTGAATTTCTCCAGCAGGGAGCCGATCTCGGCCATTCTCGCCTCGTCCACCGCCTGGGTCTTTTGCACGGCCTGCACCCCCTTCAGCTGGGCCTGAAGCTGCTCCAGCTCCTGCTTGATGCGGGCAAACTGGAAGTCGTACTTGCCGTCGTCGTTCTCGGCCAGGGCCCTGGCGATGAGGTCTTTTTTCTCTTTCTGCAACTCGTTGATCTTGGTGCGGATGGCGTACTCGCTGTCCGCTGTCCCCGGGGTCAGCACCGAGCGGATGCTCTGCATGGTAACTTCCAGGGCTTTATCCTTGTGGATGTATTGTTTTGAGATGGCTTCCATGACGGCGGATTGGAGTTTGTTTTCCTCCAAGGTGGGGGAATCCGGGCAGTTGGATTTGCCGTCCAGCCGGGTGCCACAGCGCCACATGATTTGCTTTTCGCATTTCCGGTACCAAGTGACCCGGCGATAAAGCGCTCCGCACTTGCCGCACACTACCAGGGTGGACAGGGCATATTTGCCGCTGTACCGTCCAAAGGGAGTTTTCGCTTTCTCAGAAGTGGGACGTTTTGCGCTGCGCTTCGCCAGTTCTTCCTGTACCCGGTCGAACACCTCCGGTTCCAAAATCCGGGGCAAAACGCCCTCTACATAATACTTGGGGAGGTCGCCGTCATTCTGCACCGCTCGGTCGGAGAACAGACTAGGCCGGTAGGTTTTTTGGAGGAGGGCGTCCCCTTTGTACTTCTCATTGGTGAGGAGGGAGTGTAGAGTGGCGGTGCTCCAGGTGTCCTTGCCTTTGGGGCTGGGGATCTGCCGTTGGGCCAGCTTGTCCACGATGGTATGGAGGCTGTCCCCGTCCAGGAACCACCGTGCGATTTGTCGGATGACCTTAGCTTTTTCTTCATCGATTTCCACTGCGCCCTCCTGCCCTTTGCGGAACCCGTACAGGTTGGGGCCGATGGAGATGGTGCCATTCTCGTAGGCTTTCCGCAGCCCCCAGCGCACGTTGCCGCTGATGGATTCTGACTCAGATTGGGAGAATGCCGAGTGGAAGGCCAAAATCAGCTCGGAATTCATGGTGCGTGTATCCACGGCCTCCTTCTCGAACAGCACCCCGATGCCTCGCTCCCGCAGGGCGCGGATGGTGCGGAGCACGTCCACGCTGTTGCGCCCGAACCGGGAGACAGATTTACATAATATTAGGTCGATGCGCCCCTCCCGGCAGGCTCGGAGCATCCGCTTAAAATCCTCCCGGCGCTTCATACTGGTGCCGGTGATGCCCTCGTCGGCGTAGACGCCGGCGAATTTCCACTCTGTTTTGCTGTTGATTTTCTCGGTGTAGTAGGCAAGCTGGTTTTTGTAGCTGTTGATCTGTTCTTCCGAATCGGTGCTCACCCGGCAGTAGGCTGCCACCCGCAGCTTTTGACGGGACGCATTGCCCGATTCCATTCGCTTTGGGGTAGCAGGAATGATGGTGACCTTCCTCGGCTCCCGTGGGACAGCGGACTTCACGGGGCGTCACCTTCCCCGATGAACACGCCGTTTTGCAGCTTCAAGAGGATCTCCCCTTTCCTGGTCAGGTGTATTTCTGAAACCGTTCTTTCGAACAGTGTCCTGTCAAAAGCAGACAGCGGCCCGGCGTGGAGCAGGGTCGCTGTCAGTCTATCTGTAATGTGTCGGGCGCTGCTGATCGCTTCATAGTTTTTCGCCGCACATTGCAGGGCTAAATTCACCAGCTCGTCCTCGGAGTAAACGCCGCTGTCCAGCTTGCGGAAAATTTCGTTGGTGAGCCGCCTGGCCTCCATGGAGGTGACCGGGATTTCTTCTTCCTTTTCCGTCAGCAGGGGCTTGGCCACCAAGCGCTGTTGGAGCAGGAACACTCTATGTTTAAATTCCTCATCTGGCAGAGGAAGAAAGTAGTCACAGGCTGGGCATTTCCAGGTAACAGGGTGCTCCATGCGGGAGTCCATCCGCCGCACCATGGCGTTGCCGCAGTGGTGGCAATGAGTCAGGCCCTTGAACAACTTGATGTCCTCGTCCACAGGCTGGCGGTTGGTGTTGGCCCTCTCTTTCTTCTGGTGGGCCATCCGGAAGTCCTTTTCTTTTATAATGGGAGGATACTCTCCGTTTCCTATGTACTTGGTGTTGTCCAGGATACGCTTCACCCTGGCTTTGTCCCAATGCCAACAGCCTGGGAGATACTCCACCAGCTTAGCGGTGAGGTGGGCAGCAATTTTACTGAGGGGTTCCCCGCTGAGGTACGCTGCGAACACGGCCTGTACAGTCTGGCCCTCCTGGGGATGTACCGCCATGATGCCGTTTTGGTAGTGATAGCCGAATGGGATGCTGCGGTTTCTCACTGGGGGATCACCTCCTTCAGTTCCAGCCCGCATTTCAATTTGAAAAGCAGCTCCGTGTTGCTAATGGGCAAGATTTTTTCTACCAGCTGGTCGAATAGGTCCATGTCGAATTCCCAGGGGACCTCCGGGAGGGCGGCTAACTGCTCCTGGAGGTCCCGTAGCTTGTCCAAGGTTTCCAAGGCCTTGCTGCCGTGGGTGACCTGGGTACGCTGGTCGCTCAGCTTCTTCCGTTGGGACGCCAGGGCATCGCTTTGCTCCCGGAAGTCAGCGTCCTCGATGAATCCCCTGTTGTGGAGCCGCTGGAGGGTGTGGGCCTTTTCATTTAAGTCCGCCAGAGCCGTGTTCAGCTCATAGAGCTTGGCGTTGCCCCGCTCCTGCCGGGCGGCGATCTCTTCAAGCAACTTTATAGTCGTAATCAGTAAGGATTCGTGGTGGCAGTACAGCTTCCCAGCCATATTCAAAAAAGCTAATTTGATGGCTGTTTCAGAAATCCAGTAGTTTGGGCAATCTTTCACTTTGTTTACCCGATTGGGACACGCCCATTTAGAGGTACCGGAAGAATTGATATGTCGATAAAATCTTCCACAGGAGGGACACTGAATTCTATGGGTGAAAGTATGAGGGGCCCTCCTTGTTTCAGAAAACCTGGATTCCTTTAATCGCTGCGCCTGCTCATATATTTCCCGACTGATAATAGGAGGATGACTCCCCGTAATATAATACTGTGGGAGTTCTCCTTTATTTTTCTTTTGCTTATGGGGAAGGGCTGCCGTAGTATACCGCTTTTGGATCAGAGCATCCCCGATATAACGCTCATTGGAAAGGATATGCTCCACGGTGGTCCGTCCCCACTTTGGGGCTTCTCGCGAGGGAATTCCTTTCTCATTCAGCATCGTGGCGATTTTTTGTTGTCCGTTGCCGTCTAAGAAAAGCTGGAAGATCGTCTGCACTACCGCAGCTTCTTTAGGGATAGGCAGGAGTCCCCCGTTCACGAAAGCATATCCATAGGGAGCCTTGGTTGTGATATAGCGCCCCGCTTCCATCCGCTTCTGGTAGCTCCACCGCATATTTTTGGAGATGGAAGCGCTTTCCTCCTGGGCGGCCATGGCCAGCAGGGTGAGCTGCATCTCGCCGTACATCTGGGAGGTATCGAACCCTTGCTCCTCAAACACAACGACCACGCCCAAGTCTTTCAACTCGCGCGTGGTCTCCAAAAGTTCCAAGGTGTTTCGGGCGAACCGGGAAACGGATTTTACCAGGACTCGCTGGATTTTCCCGGCCCGGCAGTCCTGGAGCATCCGTTTGAATTCATCCCGTTTTTCTAGGGATGTGCCTGTGATGCCTTCGTCGGCGTAGATGTCCGCCAGCTCCCAGCCAGGGTGCTGGGCGATGAAGTTGGTGTAGTAGCCGATCTGAGTGCGGTAGGAGTTGAGTTGGTCCGAAGAGTCGGTGGACACCCGGCAGTATGCCGCCACTTTCTCTAACGCATCGCTTTGCGGTTGGTATGGTTGGATCACCTGCACCTGGGCCACTTTCTCTCACCTCCACCACGGACGTTACCAGAATCCGGGGTGGAAGTCCATACCCAATGTGGCTAGATGTGCCCCCTCTCTGGCTGGAAAATCCCGGCACAATACCGGCTGGCCTTTTCGTACTCCGCTTCGCTGAGAAGCCCCCGCTCCACCAGGAGCCGCAGGGCCTGCACGGCGTAATAGTAGTTGATAGAATTTTGTAGTTTCACAGCGGCTCCTCCTCTGGGAATAGTTGAGATGCGCTTGCCAGACAAGCTTGATAGACGCGCAAAAGCCACCGGAGAAGTGGCTCCGGTGGCTTACATGACACTATTTTCAATTTTACGCTTCGATATAGGGTGAAACTTATCCCCAGGAAAGATGACGCTCATTGGTCATACAGTCTCTCAGGTACATATTAATCAGGGTCTGGTAAGGCACTCCTACGTGGTTCGATTCTTCTTTGAAATAGTTGATAACATTCTCGTCAATGTTGATGGTGATGGTTTTCTTTAAGGATTTAGCGTAGGGATTGGCCCTTGGATTCAGATTCTTGATGTCATACTCGTCACGCATAAGAATTCCCCCCTTAAAACTGCTCGATATAGACGTTTTTCTCTTTCTGGGTCGCCGCTCGTGCCGAGATGATACGGATACGATCATCCGCTCCACGATAGCAGTGGCTGACGATACAGATTCCTTTTGCGCCGCTCATTCCGATAATCAGAAATCTTTCTTCTTCCTCGGAATGGTCGGGATCATCGAACAAAATGGCGTAGGCATCTTCAAATACGCTTTGCGCTTCTTCAAAAGATATTCCATGCTTGGCCTGGTTGATCTGATTTTTAGCTTCATCCCATTCGAACGTCATGGCCTCACCACCCTGTATTTATATTATAAATATTCCATGCAGATCTGTCAAGTGCTTTTATCCGCTTCTCCTTGTTCAAGACACAAGGACGGGCGCAGCCGAACACGCTGTGCCCGTTTGTTCTATCTTGAACTCTGATTTCAGTCTTATACCAGTATTTGCCTCGCTTCCCCTGGCTGGGAGTGTACAACACGGGCAGCGGCTTGCCTGCCCTCATGGTAATCTTAACCCCCCGCGGTTCTCGCCGGGCCGCCCCCATTGCGTGATTCTGTGGCTGGACGG
>UQQZ01000087.1 GCA_900543305.1 uncultured Oscillospiraceae bacterium | reverse complement strand
CCATAAAAAAACTCCTTCCTCTGTCAATTCATTCGACATATTATATTATCGGAAACAGAGCCTGCTGTCAACCGCTTTTCCAGGGAGAACGGCACAAAAAATTGCGTCCGCCGGGCCGGGGTTTTGGAGACCGTCCGCAGACAGGTGCCCCGCTGCGAATCAGGGCGGTGTGTTTTCAGCGGCAGCGCATTTGTGCCGCACAAATGTCCTGACGCAGGGGCTGTTATCTGCCTGCAGCATTTTGCCTGCTTACGGTATTAAAAAAGAAGAACACCCTTACAGATGTCCTTCTTTTTTGGCAAGGGGTAACAATTCAAATCCTCTAAGGTTGTTTGCGATTTTACTTGAGAAGTATCCAATCGACCGTTTGGCCGGCGGTGCGTTTGCGCTGTAAATTCGTAGTTGCATATCGGCGAAGAATTGCGCAGGGACGGCTTTGCCGACCCCAAGCATTCAAATGCCAGCGGGTAGAGCGACCAACGGAAGAGAAACCCAAGAGAAAATGCGACTTGTTTTGATATATCACACTTTCCCTTGGAGGGGATGGTTAAAATTAACTTTTAAATACCAGATCTGCAGACTTATTCTTTAATAATGTCTTTGAGCATAGGATCAAGATCCGATAATAGTAAATCTCGAACCATATGTTGCACAGAGAATCTATTTACATCCCAAGCAACATATCTCAACATTGTTGCGGCTATTTCTTTAACAACAAAAGAAAACTCATCTTTTATCACTCTAACCGCAAATGAAGCAAATGGGTCATTCGCCTCGAATGATCTACCACAAACATCGCGGAACGATTGCTCTATACTTTGAATGATGTGTTGAGCTTGGTTATCGTTCGTGCGCATAAAAGTAATCAACGCATCTGAGAAACCGGGACGCTTATCTAAAATCGTCCTTGAAATCATTTCCGGGCTCATATCATAAATATAACTTTCAACATCTGAATCATATACTCGGTTTTGAATTTTTCTTTCTGCTTGTTCCTTGGTTTCTCCCTCAGCATGATATTGAACTGCTTTTTCAAAGAATGACGAAAGTTGGGTTGCATCGCCATATCTATAAGCAGCATCAGAATTAGTTGCTTTTTCCGCTACACTTCTATAAATATGATGTGAATTTCGGGCATCGCCTGTCATAATAAAATTAATTACACGCCCCAATGAGTATACATCACTACGTTTATCTGCATCTTTAAGCATCATAAATTGCTCTGGCGCACAATAGTAATATTGTCCCATTGCATTCGTATGAAGTGTTTGGTGAGAAGTGAAGACTTGCAAATCTTTCCCAAGTCCAAAATCTGCGACTTTTAGCATTCCGGAAATAACAAAAATATTATTTGCACTTATATCTCTGTGAATAATGTCCTTTTTATGGACCTCAGACATAATGTATAGTATTTGACGAATGCAGTTCAACTTTGTTTGCTCATTAAGTTGATTTTTGAGCACAAAGTGCTCAAGAGTGGTTTCAGCCGGTTCCATGGTATACGAACAGTTACCCTCATCAAAGCTATAAACTTGTATGATCCCAAAAGTCCCTTGCAAAGATTTTGTTATAGTGTATTCTCTCTTAAAGCGACTTCTTACACCCACATCAGTGAGAAAGTCATCTTTAAGTTTTTTTACTATTAAACCAGTAGACTTTTGTTTATAAACATTTGCAAAACCACCACTTCCGATAAACTCAAGATCCTCATTCTCTCGAACTAAATGATATTGTCCTCCAATATGCGTTATCTTACAAAAGTCTCTGCTGACAATTTGATTAAATTCATCCAATATTTTGTTCGACAACTCTGCTGCTTTGACTTCTGATATTCCTTGCTCACGCATAAGATAGCTTTTTCCAAGGATAATATTTAAAAATGTGTCCACACTATTTGTGTTAATGCAATCAATGATTTTATTATATACATATACCCAACGAGAAGGAAACCCAGATTTATATATGTCATTTGACCCCAAATATTGATTAAAAAATGCAACAAGTTTAGGTCCGGTCTTATATAAATAATAGCCCTCTGTATCTCCGCAGAAGAGATGTGATATCTGCGTGATTGACTCTTCACTTATCATAGAGAATTTTCAACCCCATCAGAATCCGTTTGAAAGATTTCGTACATTGTCAACCAGTCTATCATAAGTAACAATATGAAGTCTGGGGTTTTCGGCTTGCATCTGCCTACGCAGTTGATTTGCTGCTTCGTTCATGCGGTTCCTCCGGCTGACAACTAAGCAATAGTATATTCCCCATGAAGGAATGCTATTTCCGATTTCTGTCAATCCACAACTGTCAAAGAAATATATCCTATGATCATCCATCCATCGTTTCCAATCGCGAATCTGCGTTAATCCTTTTCGTACAGAGGCAGTTTCACTATTTGCTGTCAAAATTTTAAAGTCCACGTTCACGTCTTCAAATTCGACCAAAATAATTTGATGGCCGATGGAGTTATTTCCTAATAACATGTAGTCTGCTTTATACTCCGCACCAAGAGATTGCTCTGGTACAAGGTACGCTGAGTGATGACCAAAGTCATAGTCCCTAAATAATGCAGCAGGGATAAACCATTTTTTGTTTTGCTTTATATATTGTTGCACATCATTCTCTTTCTGTGCAAAATCTAAAATATTTCGTAATTTGTCTGACTCCTCTTCAAAATCTATATTTTCTGTTTTAACAGATCCAAGATCAATAAAGTGATTTGGTACATTGAAATCCATATTGAGCCCCCAAAATTATTTTTCTGACGTAAAAGCAACTAATTTTATTTATTATACCAAATACTTACTCCAAAAGATAGCCTTGAATTTTGAAGCCTTATAAGATTTTATACATTGAGATTATTTTCCATTAAAGCAGTTGTTGGATTTGCACTGTATCCTTAATGTGTCCTTTCATTTCCTGTACCTGATCAAATGTCTCCCGGTCAATGATCGCTTCATGAGCATTGTCTACCAGGTACATATCCAACTGCCCATCGTTTTTGACTTGCTTTCCGGTCAGGAAATCCGGTGTATAGCTTTTCTGCATCAGCACCTGCCCGATGTACTTCTCGTTACTCAACATTCGATCGATGGTGGAGGTGCTCCACTCCCTTTTCCCTGTCACTGTTTTGATCCCGTGTTCTTCCAGGTAGCGTTTGATCTTCCGTACACCGTTCCCCTGCACATAGAGATCAAATATCTTCCGTACGATCTCCGCCTCCTCCGGGACCACCCGCAATACACCGTCTGGTCCTTTCGTGTAACCAAGGAATTGCGAATGGTTCAACATAGCCTTTCCGCTTTTCATCCGTCGGCGCAAACCGAACTTGATATTGTCGCTTTTGTTCTGACTCTCTGCTTGATCAAATGCAGCATACAGATCAACAACACTGTCTGGAGATGTTAGTGTATTGATCCCGCCCAGTTCAATATACACTCCAATACCCATTTGCTTCAACCTCCTAATCGTAGTCATGGTTTCTTTTGCATCTCTTCCAAAGCGGCTCAGCGACTTAACAAGGATCAAATCAATTTTACCTTTCCGGCAGTCTTTCAGCATCTTTTGGTATCCGGGCCGATTCTTCGCGTGGAGCCCAGAGGCATTGTCCGCATACACAGCGACAAACCTCCAAAAGGGATTTCTCTTGATGTATTGTGTAAAGTACTTAATTTGCTTTTCCAAACTTTTTTGTTGTTCTTCGTAAGGAGTGCTGACCCGACAATAAGCGGCGACCCTTAATTGCCGACTCCAAATAGTACGGTTCTCTTTCTCTTGTGGAATCTTGATCACATATCCAGACATAGCAAAACCTCCATGATATCACTGACCAGCAGTATATCATGGAGGTTTAATATAGAAAAAGCTACATTTCAGTCTTACTCTCAAGACTAAAATGTAGCTTTTAACTTGGCAAGGGGTAACAATTCCGAACTCCCGGCTAAATCGCTTGTGCTGCAATGAGTCCAGCCTCTCCACCTGTCACTGTTCTATGTGCTGTGGCCTATGGCAGCTAATCGTCACGTCTTTTCTCTATCAGATTTTTCAGGCAGCGCCTCGTATTGCCTAAATTCGTCGATACGATGATCTCCCACAAGAGATTGCATCATCTGTTTCGCGCTTGCATTTAAACGGAGCAGTCTCTCCCCCTGTGGGACACCCTGTCGAATCAGTTCCGCATTGATACTTTCGAGATTGGCGAGAACAATTAGCTGCTGGAGACTTGCATCATCCCGAATATTGCCTTTAGAGTCTGGATGTGCTTGACGCCACTCCTTTGCTGTAATGCCAAACAAGGCAACGTTCAACACATCCGCTTCACTGGCATACGTGGTGCACTGACGTATCGGCGATACGTCTGGTGGAATCAGCATATCTTTGATGGCATCTGTGTGGATGCGGTAGTTGATTTTTGCAAGCATCCGATTCAGATTCCATCCCAGAGCAAGACGGCTGTTTTCATCGTTCTTCAGCCGTTGGTAATCCTTGATGATGTACAGCTTGAATTCCGCAGAGATCCAGGAGGCAAATTCAAACGCAATATCTTTCTGCGCAAAGGTTCCTCCATAGCGTCCCGGTTTGGAAATAATACCGATTGCGCCTGTGCCCTCAATCCACTTCTTTGGGGACATGGTAAAAGCGTTTGAGCCAGCCTGTGTTCTAAACCCGTCGAATTCGACGGGTTTGAATTCCGGATTGTTGAGCTGCTCCCATAGCCCCAGGAATTCAATTGTGTCCCGGTTTCGCATCCAATTTTTGATCACATCATCTGGAGAATCGCTCTTATAGCGCGCAATATCTGTCAGGGAGATGTAGTCGTTCTCATCGCCGCTGGATACGACGGCAATATCTGTTCCTTTGGCGTGAATGTGATCTTTCATGGACTTTTTGGGTGCCATGTACTCACCATCCTTGTGCAATGATTTGATCCAGCAGTCCCCGACAGCCCTCCAGCACATCCCGCCAAGTGGCTTCGAAGTTGTCGGTGTACCATGGATCGGCCACCTCCTGATTCGGTCGGTCGGCGTACTCCATCAGAAGGTGCATTTTCCCAGCAAAGTCTCCTCCGCAGATACGGTACATATTCCGGAGGTTTGCCCGATCCATCCCGATCAACAGGTCGTACTCCTCGTAGTCGCCGTTCACGAGCTGCCGGGCCGCATGGCCGGAACAGCCAATCCCATGCTCCGCCAGCTTTTTTCTGGCCGGCGGGTAGACTGGATTCCCAAGCTCCTCCCGGCTGGTTGCTGCGGAGGCGATCTGGAACTCTCGCTCCAATCCTGCTTTTTTCACAAGGTCTTTCATGACATACTCGGCCATTGGGCTCCGACAAATATTGCCGTGACAAATAAAAAGTATCTTTTTCACTTTGCCCGCACTCCACTAATTCTTCTTTTTCTTCAGTATAGCAGATATCTTCCGGTTCGTCGAGTCCCCGCGTCATCCACACGCTATCCTGTATTTGAGCCATTATCTCCGACTTACCCCAGCCATGCTCCAGCGTGGCGTTGATGTACCATACACGTTCCTCCGCTGTCTTGCAGCCCTCCAGGATCGTCACATTCTGCGTCCACGCCAGCTTCAGCGCCTTTTCAAGCCGATCCGGTGTGTTCCCATAGGCCAGATAAAAGGACCGCATACGGCGCAGATTACGGGGTGAAAAGCCCCTCCGCTCCGGGTACCTCGATTGGATGTATTCAGCGGCCATGACTGCCGCACCCTTCTCTGTCCTGGCGCATACGGCTCTGCCGATCTCACTGTACAGCTCCATCTCTGCCAGATCGGAGCCCATCAGGACATCCAAGTCCGAATACAGAGAAGAATAATCGTTTGATTTCCGAATGTTCATGTCCGCTCCTTTCCGGCGTATCCGCCTTGGTAAAGAAAGCCGCAAAGGAAAACGCGGAGGGAGCTCCGCGCTTTTCTTTACGGCTTCTACCAATTATATAACTTGTACGATTGGGTTTCAGCGGAGGAATACTGCACCTTCTGGCAGCCAAGCCTCCTATCGGATATACTCTTCTTTCATCAATACAATGTCGAAGCAAGTCAAAGGTATGTAAAAAAATCAGCCACCAGACAGCAGATTTTGCCCTTCTGATCCTTGCCCCAGTACCAATAATAGACACCGCTTGGAACGGTAAAAAGGGCCGCTGAGTAACTGCCATCCGGAGAGATGCCAGCTGCACAGCGAATTCCCCAGCGTTCCTGGTTCTCCTCCAGAATCTCATCCAAGGTCATTTCATGATCCAAATTGGAGAACTCAGATTTCATACAGGCTTCTTTGAAATACAGGCCATCCATAAATCCCGTTGTTGACTCGCTTACTACATAGCCGCAGTTCCTGCGATGGGATTGCTCAGCATCCCATAACGTTTTCGCCGCTGTGAAAGTCACTGGAGGCTGATCTGTAAAACATATCTCCGCAAACGCAAGTACGCAGTCCCTATCAGAATGGGCGGTATATGCGAACACTGGATACATACCAGGGTGGACCTTTTGCTGGAACGCCTTTCGTTTGAAGTCGACGATTTCGAACCGCAATGTTGGGTCTGCCATCACAATCTCGCCTGTCGGCAGATTGATGAGGCCAATATCGTGGCTCTGGATAACAGACTTGCCGTATCGGTTCTGCAAGCTGGCACCATCTGCCATATGTATGGTCTTTAGATTGTTCTGTGCATCCATAATATAATCATCCTCTAGAATTCAGTGAGTTTTCAAGCGGCATCATAGTCCTTCCACCGTGACTACTTCATCACTATTGTACCCCCTACATCCCAGAACATCAATCCACATTTAAATTTGACAGCCTCATCCATTCTTGCCATCCATCTTCTCTAACAGGTTTCTCAAAAAGGAAGCCGCAAAGGAAAACGCGGAGGAAGCTCCGCGCTTTCCTTTACGGCTTCTGCCTATTATATCACCTGTACAACCTGCTCCCAAAGCAGGACATGCTTTTTGTCGATTGCCCGGTTGTCGTGCAGGTGGCCGAACAGCCAGTAATGGTACTTGGCCCTGTTTTTGATCTCTTCCAGAAAATCTGTCAGCTGGTCTGCCTGCGCATCGGGGAAAATCTTCTGTGTAATGCTTGTGGGCGCACAGTGTGTCAGGATGTAGTCCACGGCCCAGCCATGTGCGTCCAGGTTTTTCTCGGCCTCCTTGTACTCCTCATCGGAGGGTAGTTCCTCCGGCCACCAGGATACTCCCTTGACCCGGAACATTGCTCTCGCCCGCCGCATCCGCCAGTACCGCTCCTCGAAGTCCACTTCTTCCGGGTCCAGAACGCCGTCCTGAATGTCATGGGAGGACGCTCCGCCCATGGTGAAGAATGTATATTCTTCGATGTCAAAGACCTGTCCGCGCATGAGGTGCAGGACGTGGGGCCGTGCCTCATGGACCCTGCCCCCGTGCCACCGCCTTTCCGGCAATGCGTTCAGCATGGTGAAGTTCTCATGGTTTCCATCCAGAAAGGCAGTCGTAAAAGGCTTATCCTCCAGCCAGTCCAGCCAATATTTCTCCGCGGGCGTTCCACCCCAGAGTCCTCCAAAATCGCCTGTGATGATTACGCAGTCCTCACGGCTCATTTCTTTCTGCTCCGGGAAGTATTTCATTCCGAACCGCTGGAATCCGCCGTGTGTATCACCAGTGATATAGACGCTCACGATGCTTTCCTCCAATCCACTTGTTCGATCTCCTGCTCTACCTCGCTCCCGTCCCGGAGAGTGACCTTGATTTTGTTTTTGGCGAGGACAGTCACTTTCTCCACCAGTTGGTAGACCACGCTCTGGTCCCACTCCGTCAGCTCCGCCGAGTAGGCACTCATGGCCGCAGAGGCTGCTTTCAGCCTCTGGTTCACTAGTTCATTTTCCAGATAGACTTGCTTAATCCGCACCTTGTGTTCCTTGAGGTCTGCCATTGTGTTTGAGATCATGCGGAACCGTTCCGCATAGTCCTCTGTGCCGCCTGCGGCGGATGCCTCAGCCAGCAGGCTGTTGAACTGCTTTTCCAGTTCCTCCAGGGTTCGGTCAATGTCCGCGAGGCTCATGGTCTCACCAGGGATAGGCGCAAGCTCTTGCTCCATAGCTCCCATCAGCTGCGCTTCCAGGGAGTCCCTGTTGTCCATTACGCTGTTGATAGCGTTCAGGATCGCCTGCTGGAGAGGCGCTTCTTCCAGCGTCTCGGAGTGCTTGCAGTATTTCGCCCCGTAGTCCAGGCGGCTTCCGCACCGCCACACAGCCCGTTTCACTCCGCCCTTGTTCCAGACGCACCGGCGATAGCCTGTCCCGCAGTGTCCGCAGAACATGAGATTTGTCAGGATGTACTTCCCGCTGTACTTGCTCCGTCCGGTGGGCGCACTCTTGCTGGTACCACCTGTCTGTGCCCTGCGTCGAGCGATCTCCAGCTGCACGGCGTAGAAGACATCCCGACTGACGATCCCCTCATGGTGGTCCTGAATCAGATACTTGGGAAGTTGACCGTTGTTCTGGATCACCTTTTTGCTGATACAGTCCTGAATGAAAGTCTTCTGGAGTAGTGCGTCACCACAGTATTTCTCGTTACTCAGAATGCTCAGCAGGTTCTTAATGGTCCATTCCTGTTTCCCCGCCGCGTTCAAGGCCCCTTGTGCCTCCAGCTTGCTCTTGATGGCCCGCAGGGTATCGCCAGCCAAGTACCGCTGGTAGATAAAGCGGACGGTTTCTGCCTCTTCCTCGTTGATTATCGGTTTTCCGTCCGGGCCCTTCTCAAACCCCAGCATCCACTTATACTGCATCGTGACATGCCCGGCTTTCATGGAGCGGCGTTTTCCCCAGCGGACATTTGCGCTGATATTCTCGCTTTCAGATTGCGCGAAGGCTCCGTGAATCGCAATAAGGAACTCGCTCTCCGGGTAGATGGAGTTGATATTCTGCTCCTCGAAAATAACTGGAATGCCAAGGCTCCGAAGCTCTCTGGTGTAGTTGATCGTGTCCGCCGTATTCCTTGCGAACCGGGAAACCGCTTTGGCCAGAATCATGTCGATCTTTCCCTGACGGCACATCCGGATCATCTGGAGGAATTCTTTTCGCTTGCAGGTGGAGGTGCCGGTTTTGCCCTCATCCGCAAACACCTTTACCATGGTCCAGTCAGGATTTTTCATGATCTTCTCGGTGTAGTAGGCAAGCTGGTTTTCATAGCTGGTGAGTTGCTCCTTGCTGTTGGTGGATACACGGCAGTAGGCAGCTACCCGCAGATGCCTCTTTTGCGCCTGTTCCTGCGGCGTTTCCTTCTTGGCCGGAATCACGATGACTTTCGGCGCGGTTTCTGTCATGGCAGTTGGCCTCCTTCTATGATCTGGCCGTTTTTCAGCCGGACCTGTATACCTTTTCCTCTGTATGTAATCTGTCGGACACTCTCACGCAGGAACTCCTGCTCCAGTTCCTCCATGAGCGGATGGTTCCGGTAGAACCTCCGGAGCCGGAGCGTTTCATATTCCTCCGCCCCGATGGTATTCAGACTGCACCCCGCTATTTGGAAGGCAACTTCTCCGGCCCGTTTCTCGTCCACCGGAGGAGTGCGGAGTATCTCATCCAGCTCCTGCCGTAGCTTTCTGGCCTCTGCTGGTTCTTCAACTCCTGTCTGGCCTGAGGCGATGCTTTCCGGGTTCTGAATAAGTCGATTTAGAAGCGCCAAGGTCTGCTGCTCCACC
>UQQZ01000086.1 GCA_900543305.1 uncultured Oscillospiraceae bacterium | reverse complement strand
CAAGAAGGAGCTGGGACGGGAGAAGTTCCTGGAGCGCACCTGGCAGTGGAAGGAAGAATATGCGGGAACCATCGAGGCGCAGCTGAAGAAGCTGGGCGTCTCCTGCGACTGGGACAGAGAGCGGTTCACCATGGACGAGGGCTGTTCCAAGGCAGTGGAGGAGGTTTTCATCAGCCTGTATGAGAAAGGCTATATCTATAAAGGCTCCAGGATCATCAACTGGTGCCCGGTGTGCAAGACATCCCTCTCCGACGCGGAGGTAGAGCATGAGGAGCAGGAGGGACATTTCTGGCACATCAAGTATCCCATCGTGGGAACTGACGATTACCTGGAGATCGCGACCACACGTCCGGAGACCATGCTGGGAGATACGGCCATCGCCGTGCACCCGGACGACGAACGCTACACCCATCTGCACGGCAAAAAGGTTATTTTGCCGCTGGTGGGGAAGGAGATCCCCGTTGTCTGCGACACGTATGTGGACCGGGAATTCGGCTACCACAAATACCCCGGCAACTGCCACATTATCCCCAACGCGGCGGTGATGATCCTTTCCCTTCTGTATGGCGGAGGAGATTTCACCAGAACCCTGTGCATCTGCAACATGTGCGGCTGGGACACCGACTGCAATGTGGGCAATGTGGGGTGCATTATGGGCGTTCACTGTGGACTGCCGGGCATCGACTACGGCAAGTGGCGGGCGCCCATCAATGACTTTTTGGCCTGTTCCGGGGTGCTTCCCTCTCTGAATGCCATGGACCTGCCTTACGGGGCCGGGTATTTTGCCAAGATGGCCTACCGGCTATCGGGAGAAACACCTCCCGCCCCCTGGAACCAGATCCTGGACGCGGGCCTGGAAACCTGTCACTTTGAATACCCCGGCAGCACCCACGCCATTCGGAGCCGGTCCTCGGGGCTGTGCCACATTCGCAACACGGAGGAGCAAGCCTATTCCGGAAAGCGCTCTTTAAAGCTTACGGTGGCCGGGGCACAGTCGGGAGAGGAAAACTTTTTCTACAAGCAGACGTACTACTCCTCCCAGGACTTCAGCGATTCCCGATACGATCCCTTTTTCGCGCCTCTGGTGTATCCGGGCCAGCGGGTCAGCCTGAGTCTGCTGCCGATCCCCACGCCGGGAATGGCGGTGTCCGCCAGAATTTACGCCAAAAACGGGGCCACCGGGGAAATTCTTCGGGGAGAACCCGTAGAGGCAGACGGCGTCTGGCACCGGCTCACCCTGGATTTGCCGGGGGGCCAGACCGGTTGGATCCAGGAGGTGGGGGTGATCCTCCTGGGCAGAGCAGGCGGCTTTGCCCAAGGGGACCTGACCGCTTACCTGGACGATCTTACCCTGAAAGGGGTTCCTGATTACCGGGTGGACTTTTCTCAGCTGGAGCTGGACTGCTGGACCGGGCTCCATCGGGAGGTGCCTCAGTTTGGCCGGCTCAAGGGCCACACCTATCTGGACGGGCCCTGGATGAGCCTGTCCTGCGGGGATTTTGGAGAGACGTACACCGGCCATCACGGGTGGGAGGACCTTTCCGTCACCTGCACCCTGCGTCCCCAGACCGGAGAAATTCACCTGCTGCTGGCCCGGGTTCAGGGGGCTATGCGC
Source organism: uncultured Oscillospiraceae bacterium (assembly GCA_900543305.1). GTDB lineage: Bacteria > Bacillota > Clostridia > Oscillospirales > Acutalibacteraceae > Acutalibacter. The sequence goes on along the minus strand of UQQZ01000086.1, from coordinate 8,108 downwards.
AGTTACGGAGCCGGATTTTTCGGAGAGGGCAAGGTGGCCCTGGTGAAAAACCATAAGGGGTATCGAGTGTTTGCCCAGCGGGAATTCCCCTGGCAGAGGGATCGGGAATACCGGCTGACCTTTACCGTGAAGGGAAACCGGCTGACCCTTGCCCTGGGAGAAGAGGTTTTACTGGAGTGGGAAGACCTGGAAAAACCCTTGGAACGGGGCTGCATTGGGTTTGCCGTCCAGGAGGGCAGCCATTGCCTGTATGGCGATTTGGAAGTAAAGGGGGAATCCCGGTGAAAGGAAATTTGTTGGTGATCGGCAGCTTGAACATGGACCATGTGACTCACCTGTCTCACATGCCCCAGGTGGGGGAGACGGTGCTGGCCCAGGGGTTGGAGTTGGTGCCCGGTGGCAAGGGGGCCAACCAGGCCTATGCCATGGGAAAGCTGGGAGGCCGGGCCGCCATGCTGGGAGCCGTAGGAGCGGATTCCCAAGGGAAGCGGCTTTGTGGGAATCTGGCTGACGTGGGGGTGGATGTGTCCCGGATTCAGTGCCGGACGGACACTGCCACAGGAATGGCGGTAATTGGGGTGACCCCCCAGGGAGACAACAGCATCATCGTGCTGCCCGGAGCCAATGCCCAGGTGACCCCGGAGTATGTGGCGGCAAACCGGGATCTGCTGGAAGCCAGTGACCTGGTAGTGCTCCAGCTGGAGATTCCCCTGGAAACGGTGGTATATGCGGCTCGGGAAGCCAAGGCCCTGGGAAAACGGGTGATTCTGGATCCGGCTCCGGCGGTGCCCAACCTGCCGGAGGAGCTTTTTGGCTGTCTGGAGCTAATCAAGCCCAACGAGACGGAATTGTCCATTTTGACGGGCCGTCCCTACTGTCCGGACCATCTTCGGGAGGACGCCCGTTCCCTCCAGGAAAGAGGGGTTAAAAACGTGCTGGTGACCCTGGGAGGAAAGGGTTCCTACCTGCTGAGAGAGGACGGCCGGGAAACCTACCTGGCGGCGGACGAGACCGTCCAGGTGGTGGATACCACCGCAGCGGGGGACAGCTATGTGGGCGCCTTGGCGGCGGCCCTGTCTCAGGGTAAGGACCTGGAGGAAGCGGCCCGGTTTGCCTCCCGGGTGGCGGATCTTGTGGTGGCCCGGCCAGGGGCCCAGTCCTCCATTCCCTCCCTGGAAGAACTGTAACCTCCGGCGGGAAATCGCCTTTTCGGAAAGGTCCGAAGCCTGGAAGAGCCCTTGTCTTGGGTCCAGTTTTCCACCATTTTTTCCTTGGCTGGGGAAAACTGCCGAATGCGGGAGGGGAAGATTTCCACAGGCTGAGGCTTTGGAGAAGGAGCCCAACTGTTACAGGGACCCCCCAGGAAAAGGTTTAGAAAAGAAAACAGCGCAACAGAAAAACGCACCCCGTTTGGAGTGCGTTTTTTACGTGGGAAAAGAAAGTTATTGCTCCATCTGGAACAGGATGTCCCCGGTGGCCTGGTCCACAATTTGGACGGTAAAGGCGCTGTTGGAGAGATCGCCCACCAGGGTGGCTTTTTGGCCCTGATGGTCCCAGGCAAAGCGGATTTGGGAACCCTCCCAGCTTACGGAAATGGAGGCGTCCTGAGCAAACACCGGGTAGGAGGCCCGCATTTTCAGCAGCCGGAGCTGGTCCCGCACCACAGGCAGGTCCAGCTTGACGTTGACGGCTTCGGGGGAAAGGTTGGTCCGGTTGATTTCCTTGTGGCCGCCGGCGCCTGCCCGTTCCATAGCGGCGTAGTCGTTCTTCCCGGCGAACAGATCTAAGTACCACACCTGGGGTTTCCCGGGCATAAACAGCTGGATGGCCCGAGCCAGCAGCATCCGCCGGTCGTCCTCTCCCAGGGCGCTGTAGTAAGTGGCGTTCACCTGATAATACACATTCTTGGCTCCATGGAGGTCCTTGACAAAGCCGCCCCGTTTCACCAGGGTGTCGATCAGCCCCTGAATCCGTTCTTCCGGCAGCAGGCCTTTCAGATCCAGCAGGGGGATTCCGTCGTGGCATCCCAACATATTCACGGTGCCCATGTGCCGGTCCAGGATCTCATTGGCCCAGGAGGCCAGGGTTTCTCCGGACTTCTGTTCAAAAGCGTCCAGCACCAGGCCAGGCAGGAAGAAATCGTAGACCATGTAGCCCTTTTGGGCAATGGTCCGGTAGGTGCCTTCCTGATAGCTGGCGTGAATTTCCGGCAGCAGGGCCACACCGTAAGGCTGAGCCATGTCGGTGATCTGCTGGAGGAAGTCCCAGGTACCGGGATCGTTGAGGAAATTCTTGGCGCCCACTTCCTTGGGAGCGTAGGCGAAAGCGTCCAACCGAACAATTTTCGCCCCGTAGCCGGAGAGGGTCTGGAGGGTCTGCCGGTAAAACTCCAACACCAAGGGGGATTTGATGTTCAGATCCATCTGTCCCAGATAATGCTTTTTCCCCGTCTCGTCCACGTCCACCTGCTGGTAGAAGGTGTTCCAATAGGGGCGGCGGGTGCCGTCTGCGAACTCTACCACCAGCACCGGCAAACCGGGTTTCCGGAAGAACATGTCCCGGATGTACTCTTCCCGGGGAACCAGCACCCCTTCTTCGTTCAGCTCCCCACAGCCTTCCCAGAACTTGTTCCAATCGATGAAAAAGTCTTTGTAGGGAGAAGCGTCCCCTTTTGCCAGCAGGTCCTGGAACTGGGGAGACAGCACGGAAAGGTGGTTGAGGATAAAGTCAAGTTTCAGGTCGATGCCCAAATCCTGGAGAGCCTGCAGGTCCTCCTCTGTGGCGATTTCCCCGTTAATGCCGTAATCCTGCACGGAGAACCCCCGGTCCAGGTCGGTGTGAAAGAGGCTGGGGAGAATGTAGAAGGAGGAAAAGGCCCCTTTTACCCGGGGATCCTGGAGAAAGCGCACGCCATCGGAAAGGGCACCTCCCAGGCTGTCTGGGTAGGCATTGAGCATGGGTCCGTAAGAGAGATTCTGTTTCATGGCAATCACCTGTTGGCAGCCATCTGCTGCTTGTACTCTTCATAGGTCAGTTGGTCACAGGACTTGGAGACGATCACCTTGGCAGCGCCGGCCCGGTCTTCCAGTTTTTTCTGTTCCAGCTCCAGAACCATGGTGATAAAGGCCGTGTCCGCGTTGGCGTCCCGTCCCCGGGAGAGACGGTATTCCCGGGTTTCAGCGGGGGTGCTGGACAGGAGGATGGGAATATCCACCCCCTGGAATTTTCCGGAATTGCCGTGGGTCCATTCCAGCACCACCAAGGAGATCTGAGAGAAGTCCTTTTCCTCAAACCACAGGGCGGTGTCATCCCGGCCCATGCGCTTGAGCCAGATTTTCTCCTGACCCTCCTTAAACTGCCGGAGCACCTCCTGAATCTTGTCGTATTCCTGCTCCTTCTCCGTGCCCAGATACTGGAAGAGCTCTTCCCGGCCAGCCGCCTGGTAGGCGGAAAGCCAAGGGTATGTTTCACATTCCTTGGGTTCGCAGTCCAAGTCTTTCAGCTGCAGATCCTTGAGGATGGCGGCGTGTTCCTGATTGTACACTCCCTGGGCCACCATGCCCCGTACGCCGGCCAGCCGGAAGATCCGCGTCCGTTCCGCATCGTTGAGCTGGGGGTACCGAAGGGGATAGTTATCTCCGGACAGGGTGAAGGCTCCCACACCCAACTGGTTGAGATAGTAGGTGAGCAGGGCAGAGACACAGGTTTTACCCACGCCGCTGCCGCCGGAAACCGAAATGACAGCCTTCCGGTGGGGATTGGCTTCCAGAGCTTCCCGGAGCATGGGCAGCATGGCTCGGAAAGCCACCTGGGCCTTCTGGATGGACTGGGGCCCGATCCAAACCTTATCCCCGGGCATGTCCCCCTGGGGGATGTCGTCGGGAACTTCCGGGGGCTGCCAGTTTTCCTGGGCCTGGGAAAGAATTTGCAAAATTGTTTCGTTCATCTGGAACTCCTCCTTCAACTGGACTTTTTCTGGATTTGCCTCCCCTAAACCTGGGGAAATCCGCCTCCAGGGCGGGAACCGGTTCCCTTGTTCCGGCGCTGGAAGGGAGATGCCAACTTTGTCTGTATTATACTATAGGAGGGGCCAAAAGAAAAGCCTAAGGGATGCAGGTTTCCAAAATAGGCGCCGAATATGGAACCAGCCTAAAACGCGGGAAAAAAATTCGCGAACCTCACAAAAGTGAGATTCGCGAATTGGATGCAGCGTCACGCTGCTGGTGGACCTGAAGAGACTCGAACTCTCGACCTCTCGGATGCGAACCGAACGCTCTCCCAGCTGAGCTACAGGCCCATGTATGCCGTTTTCTCCCGAAAACAGCATATCTATTTTAGCACAAGGAAACTGGGTTGTAAAGCATTTTTACGAGTTTTTTGCGGGTTCCTTGGGGTTTTGGAACAGGTCGATGTGCATCCATTTGCCCCGGTACAGGCGGATCATAAAGATCAGACCCCGGGCGCAGAGTTCGGCGGCCATAGCCAGCCACACACCAATGAGTCCCATTCGGCCGGCCAGCAGCAGGGATAGGGTGATTCGCACTCCCCACATGGTGGCAAGGCTGATGAAAAAGGGACCCCGGGAGTCTCCGGCGCCCCGCAGGGTACCGGATGCCACGATGGAAGCCCCAAACAGGGGTTCCGCGAAGGCCACGATCCGCAGCACCTGACTGCCCAGATCGATGACCTGGGGATCGGTGGAGAAGATCCGGATCAGCTGGGGGGCGAAGAAATAGAGCACCGCCCCGCCGAAGGTCATGATGACCACACCCATCCAGCTGACCATCCGGGCAAATCGCCGGGCCAGATCTTTCCGGCCGGCACCGATGGCTTGCCCCACCAAGGTGGTGCCGGCCACCGCAACGCCGGAAGCGGGCAGATAGCTGATGGACTCGGCGGTCACCGCCAGATGGTTGGCTGCCACAGCCACGGTGCCAATACCGGTGATCACCGCGGTGATGACAATCTGTGCCACGCACAGGGTGGAACGTTCCAAGGCCACAGGCAATCCCAGTTTCCAGGCGGTGGACAGGCAGCGGCGCTCAAAGGGAAACCGCTGGCTCAGCCGGATCTGGATGGGGGATTTTTTCCGGAAGAGCACCACCAGGAACATGCAGGCCACAAAGGCCGTGGACAGGGCCGATGCAAAAGCTGCCCCACCCACGCCCCAACCGGCGCCCCACACAAAGACTTCCCTGCCGAAGAGAGAGACGGTGCGGGGAGCGTAAATGAACAGGGTGTTGAGAATCACGTTGAGCACGTTGATGATCAGGTTGAGGATCATGGGGGTGCGGGTATCTCCGGCGCAGCGGATCACGGCGCTGAACATGTTGGAGGCCAGAGTGAAGGGCATGGCGCAGGCGATAATCCGGAAATAGAGAGAAGCGTCAGGCCGGATGGCAGGATCGGCGCCCAGCATGGCGGGAAGATAGAAGGACAACCCAAAGGCCACAGCGCCCATCAGGATCCCGAAGATCCCCACAAACTGCAGAGCCTGCCAGGTGACTTTTTTGGCTTCCTCCTGGCGTCCGGCCCCCAGATGCTGGGCCACCTGGACGGAAAATCCCACGGCGGCCGCGTTGAAGAAACCGTTGAAGAGCCAGGTGGTGCTGGAGGTCAGACCCACCGCAGCGGTGGCGTTGGAGCCCAGGGAGCCCACCATGGCCGTGTCCACATACTGGACCAAAGTGAGCATGATCTGCTCCACAATAGCCGGCCATGCCAAAAACAGCACCGAGGCCAGGGTGGCTCCCAGGTGAGGCAGTTCCTGGGAAGCCAGCATAGAGGAGATGCGGTCGGACCCTCTCATAGCTCGTAGTCGATGCAGACCCGGCCGTCGGGTTCCCGAAGTTCCTTGACAAACTGGCCGAATGCCACATGGGCAGGATGTTTCTGATACACGTCCAGCTCCTCCATGTTCCGGAACTGGGATACCAGAATGTAATCATAATTGCTGGGAGCAGAGCCTTCCGCCCCGAAGTAGACTTCCATCCCCTGGATCTGAGGGATCTGGTCCCGGAGGGCCATCATGCGGGCTTTGGCTTTCCGGAGGTTTTCCTCCTTGGTCTTGCCCTGGGCGGAGTCCAGGAATTTGAACATGACAATGTGTTGGATCATAAAAATCAACCTTCCTTCCCAATGAATTGACAGGTTTCACGCGATTTCTATCTTATCGCATTTGGGAAGAAAAAACAAGGCCCGCCCCTTCAGGCGAGCCCATTTTTCTGGAAAGAAAAGCCTGTTTCGAAAGCGTGCTACAGCTCCTCCCTGAAAAAACGTTCGTTGTAGAGATAGGCGGGACTGTCAGGCTTGAGCATGCCGGCCATTCTGTTGTACTCCCGGGCCAGCTGGCGGTTTCCCATCCGGTACTGGCAGACGCACAGCTGCAGCAGGGGAATATACCCGTAACAGTCCGGAGACACAAAGGCCCCTGACCGGTCCTCTCGGGGACGGGTCAGAGCGGTCTCGTACCAGAAGGCCGCCGTGGGATAATCTCCCCGCTGGAAAAACCATTCTCCCAGATCGCAGCACACCTCTGCCCGAGGCGGGCCATACCGAAGGCTTCGGGTCAGGGCACCGAGGGCCTCTTCTGGTTTCCCCTGGCGCTGGTAACACTGGGCTAAATCCCGGCAGGCTTCCAGCTCGTTTTCCACCCAGCCTTTTCCCGAGGCCAGAAACTCTTCCCAAAGCTCAGCTGCTTCCTCATCCCGTCCGTGGGAGGCCAGCTCCCGGGCGTAATAAAACTGCTCCCGGGGAGAGAGCTCTTTCCCCTGGGCCAGAAGGCCCTCCAGAATCCGCAGGTTTCGGTCCGGATCCCCGGCACGGGTTTTTCGATGGGAAATCGCGGCTTTTTCCCAGTACACCACGTTTCCCACGGGAGCAATGGCCTCGTGCACGGCTCCCCGCCAGGAAAGTCCCGAAAGTCTGCGGATCAGCCGTTCCCGGTAATAGGTAAAAGAGGGCCTGCCCTGCTCGTCGAAGGCTGTGTGATAGGGGAGCATCACCACGTCGGTCTGAGGCGGCAAAAGGGCTTTCAGCTCCAGAAATCCTTCCCGAGCCTCCGGATCGATCACGTCATCGGCGTCCAGCCACAGGCAATATTGCTGGGTGGCCTGGGAGAAGGAGGCGTTCCGGGCGGCGGAAAAGTCATCCCGCCAGGGGAATTCATACAGCTTGTCGGTATAGGCCAGAGCCACTTCCCGAGTGCGGTCGGTGCTGCCCGTGTCCACGATCACGATCTCCTCCACCAGTCCCTGGACGGATTCCAGGCACCGGGGCAAGGTGTCCTCTTCGTTTTTGACGATCATGCAAAGGCTGATGGTAATCAAACAAGTCCCCCATTTCCTGGCAGAGAGCCGAATGTACGGAAAGGGCCCCGAAGGACCCTCCCCCAAAAAAGTGTGGGTTATATGGTGGCGTCTCCCAGCCGGACCACGGTCAAAGAGCAGTTCACAAAGGGGAATCCCGTCTGAGAGGGGATCGCCTGCAAAATGGCCGGGGTGGAAGTCACCTGGAAGGGCACCGAGAAGGACAGAGTGGAAACCTCCGCAGAGGAGGCAAAGGTGTGGGTGGCGGAGGCACCGGGGATGGTGGTGCCGTCCAGGGTCAAATTGATGGTGAGGATGGCAGGAATGGAAGAACCGGCGTCCGTGGTGACCGTGCTGTGGAAAGACGCTTGGTACACGCCGGGCCGGCTGATGGTAATTTCCGAAGAGCCGGGCTGGTGATCCATGGACGTACCGATGGATACCGGCGTGGATGCAAAGGATACCGGTGTGGCCGCAGAAGAAGTCTGACTGGCACTGCGCAGTACGGCGGCTTCCGTGGTCTGGGAAGTGCCGTCGGTGGCAGCTACTACGTCGGAGTCCGAAGGCCCAGTGGGTCCTGTAGGTCCGGTGGGTCCTGTGGGACCAGTGGGGCCGGTAGCCCCTGTGGCTCCGGTAGGCCCGGTGGGCCCGGTAGCTCCTGTTGCCCCGGAAGCGCCGGTAGGTCCGGTGGGACCAGAGGGCCCAGTAGCTCCCGTTGCTCCGGAAGCGCCGGTAGGCCCGGTGGGGCCAGAGGGGCCGGTAGCTCCCGTTGCCCCGGAAGCGCCGGTAGGTCCGGTGGGC
>UQQZ01000085.1 GCA_900543305.1 uncultured Oscillospiraceae bacterium | reverse complement strand
CACGCTGAGCGTGGTGACCTTGATGCCGCCGCCCGTGCCGCCCGGCGCCGCGCCAATGAACATGAGCAGAGACATGAAGATCTTGGTGAAATTCGTCATATCCCCCAGCGGGATGCTGTTGTAGCCCGCTGTGCGGGCGGAGACAGACTGGAACGCCGCGTTGGTGATCTTGTCGAACAGGTTCATCGGCCCCAGCGTGAGCGGATTGTTATACTCCATGAACAGGATGCCCGCAGTGCCCAGCAGGAGCAGCCAGCCGGTGGTGCACAAAACCAGCTTTGTGTGTGTGCGCAGGTGGTGTGTACGGTGGTAGGCCGAAAGGTCCTGCCAGACAAGAAAGCCCAGTCCGCCGCTGATGATGAGCAGTGAAATAACAGCCAAAACGTACGGATTGCTCTGATAAGGAATAACGCTGCCGCCCGGCATGACGCGGCCCAGGATATCGAACCCCGCGTTGCAGAACGACGAGATGGAAATGAACACCGAGATGAAAATACCATCCGCACCGAACTGAGGGACGAACACAAGAGCAAGCAGCGCCGCACCGATGGCCTCGAAAACAAAGGCGACCTTCATAACGAACTGCAGCAGCGCCCGGGCCTGGCTGGCGTCCGAAAGGTTGATGCTCTCGCTGGCAAGGCGAAGGCTTTTGAAGCCCAGCCGACGCCCGACGGCAATGTTGAAAAATGTGGTAAGCGTTACCAGCCCCAGCCCGCCCACCTGGATGAGCAGCAGGATGACTACTTGGCCGAACGTGGAGAATTGCGTGTAGGTGTCAAATACCACAAGGCCCGTCACGCAGGTGGCGGAGGTAGCGGTGAACATGGCGTCCAGCATGTCCAGCATCTGTCCGTCCCGGTTGGAGACGGGCAGCATCAGCAGCAGCGTGCCGCACAGGATAACGGCAAGAAAGCTGCCGACGATCAACCGGGTAGGGTTGGTGTTTTTGCGCCGGGCGTTGTGGGAAAGCGCCTCGGCCAGAGAAAACCCCTTCAACAGAACACCTCATTTTGCGTGTTTGCATAGGATAATAGGTTATTAACAGGAACCGCCTGTTTTTTTGCATGCTATTAATATACACTACCTCCGGACCAAATACAACCGCCAAAGGCGGAGGAAATGAACAAAAGCCGATTTCGCAGCGCGGGCTTGCAATTTTTTTACCGTGCCTTTATAATGGAATAGCCGCAGAAATGCGGCGGTTTTGTCTCCGTAGCTCAGTTGGATAGAGCGAACGCCTCCTAAGGTTGTGCTCTACCAGCTGCCTTACGGGGAAAAGTGATCGTTGCCAGTCTCAATTTAATATAAGTCTCTGTAGCTCAGCAGGATAGAGCGTTCGCCTCCTAAGCGAAAGGCCGTGGGTTCGAATCCCGCCAGGGACGCCAGCAAACACGCCGAAAACCTTTGATTTATCAGGGTTTTCGGCTTTTCTTATTTCTGCGGCTTTTGTGGCTTTTTTGCAAAAAACCTTGGTTTGCTAACATTTGCTAACGAGATTTGGCCTTTTGCTAAGAAAGGCGGTAAGTCAGAGGTTCGATTTTTACCAAAGGAACTTGCAAACATTTGTTAGCAGAAATTAGAGGAAGTTGCAAACAAAATCGCGAATTTGCTAACATCGCTCAAAAATGCTTTCAGAACCTTGCTAACAAAAAAAGTGTTTGGTCACTGTGCAAAGTGGTTCAAACGAAGAAAACCTCTCACAAAGTGAGAGGCGTTCTTCTGAGGGAGGGACTTTATAAAGCTTTTGCCAGCTGCTTGAGCAGTGCGGCAGTTTCGGGATTTTTAAGCAGTTCCAGTATCTTCGCTGCATCACTTTCATCACTTTCAGTGACGGCAGTATCCGCAGTTTTAGGCTCTGTATCTTCAACAGGGTCAGGAGTCTTGGATGAGTAAAATGCTTCCTCCAATCGCTGAGCGTTTATGCAGCGATCCTCGTCGATGATGTGAGAGTAGACATCTGCAACCATTTTTACCTGAGCATGACCAGAGTCGCCCTGGACGGATTTCATATCGCCACCATTGAGTTTCAGCTTGTAGGTGATACTGGAGTGACGGAGAGAATGGAATACAACATGAGGCAGTCCGTTTTCTTTGATAAGTTTATTGAAAGCACGGTTAATCACCTGGCTTTCCATCGGACGGCCATTGCTGGAGCAAAAGACCAGGTTATTGTCGATGTATTCATCTCCAAACAGATCCATCAGCTCATCAATTTCTTTTTTTCTCTCTACCAGCATATAGGCAACTGTTTTCGGCAGGTACACGCGGCGAATACTGGTTTTGGTTTTAGGCTCTTTCAGGACCAGAGCAGTATGGGTACTGGCTATGCAAGGTGGAAACTTCTTAATAACACCTTTGTCGCTCAAATCGTCCAATGCACCTCGTGTAACCCGTTGCAGCTCTTTGTTGACGAATATATAAGCTGAACCATTTTCTATGCTCTGTGGTGCAATATCAATGCAGTCCCAGGTAAGGCCCAGCATTTCACCAATGCGTAAAGAGCAGGAGAACGCCAGATTTAAGGCAAGGGAGAGGATAGGATCATCACAGACTTCCATAGCCTTGCTCAGCGTTTCGGCAGTCCATATATCCCGTTCTTTATGTTCTTCTTTGGGAAGTGTCGCATTCAGGACAGGGTTACGGCTGATTAGTTCCCAACGCACCGCCTGATTAAAGGCACTGCGAAGTAGCTTGTGAATTTCTCTTACTGTATGCGGGGTCAGATATTCGCTTGTGGGTTTGCGGTTGTTGACGCTTACCGTTTTCACAGAGAGCAGATCACGGTAATACTTATCCATCATCCTTGGAGTGATGTCGGATAGTAACATATCTCCGATAATAGGAGTTATGTAGTTTCTCGCCAGACCACGGCGGCTTTCATATGTTGACATTGCCCAGGTATTTACACCATAGATGGACATATATTCATCGAGCAGATCGTTCAGGGTCTTTGCCGTAGGAATAAAGAAGGTTCCAGAGTCCTGCTCATACTCAATTTGCTTTTTTCGTTTTTTTGCTTCTGCATTTGTGCTGAAGGTTTCCCAACGCTGTCTGCGTTTTCCGTTTTCATCTGTGTAATCATACACCACAGAATATTTGCTTTTACGCTTCACGATAGATGCCATTTTCATTGCTCCTTTCTGAGATTTTCACATAATGAGTTTGCTTTTGATACCAGGCTTCAAAACTGCTGGTAATGATACGAATTCTTCGATCAATCAAGGTCGTCTCAAAATAGCCCCTTTTAACAAGGTCATAAGCTGTGCCAGATTTCAGCCCCAAAAGATCCGCCATTTCCGGAACTGACATCGTAGTATGCCTCCATTTCTCTCCGGGCGGTGTACCATCCACTTTTTTATAGTGGAACTGGCCGGCATACCAATCTTCAAAGCTATCCAGCATAACTCTCATTCGTCCGGCCACTTGAATTGTTTTGAAATAGTTCTTTTTAACCAACCAGTAGGATTCTACTTTACCAAGCCCAAGCATTTTGCCCATCTCTGGTACAGACATACTGGTCTTTACTCTTTGTTTTTGCATGGCTTTTGCCTCCTCTATAAAGTTTTTCTTGCTATGGCCTCATTGTAAGAGAAAGCAGAAAAAAAGTTAAGGATGTCGATTTGGAGATCGGCATCCTTGACAAATCATTCATCTGCGTGATCCAGCCAGTCATCAAAGCTCTTTTTGGAAATGCGGATATGACCGCCGACTCTGACGCTGTGGAATACACCCTGTTTTACCAGATTATATGCTGTGGGACGACTGATACCCAGAATGTCCTGAATCTCATCGACCGTATAGGTTCTTTTGTCATAGCTGACAGGATTTTGTTCATTAAAGCGGTTCAATTCCGCAATTCTTGCTTCAAACATAAAAACGCCTCCTTTATCCGGTAAGTGGCCTTACGGAGCCTCCATTTCCTCCGGAATATGAATATCTAAACTAACTTGCAGAGCATCATCAATCGCTCTCATTTCTTCGCGAGATACGCGCCCAATGTACGATAAAACACGCCTTTTATCAATCGTTTTAATTTGCTCCAGCAGAACAACAGATTTCAGTCCAAGCTCTGGAACGCTCTCCAGTGCATAGTGTGTGGGCAGCTCCTTTTTCTTAATCCATTTACTGGTGAGTGGAGCTACGATCAAAGTGGGGCAGAAAAAATTCCCCACATTGTTTTGAAGAACCAGGACAGGACGGGTGCCGCCTTGCTCTGATCCAAAATAAGGGTTCAAATTGGCATAATATAAATCCCCACGCTTATAAATCCAATCTTCTTTCATGTTCATCCTCCTATGTTTTGAGATTTGATTATGTAAGAAGGAGGCTCTGCAAATTACAGAGTCTCCTTCAATTTAGCGCCTGTTTTATCCCTTACTTGTCCACGACACCCCAGGGATTTGGGTAATCATTAAGCCGCAGGTGGCTGGCCTGCTTCTCAGGAGTTTCACCTCCACTTCGTTTGGTCTTACCCATGGCCTGCGACGGTTATTATCACGCTCGGACTATGGCTGTAAGAGAGCTTTCCTCCTTGTTATGCCATGACCGGATGCCATCCGATGTATTCCAGCCTGATATATTTCTGATAAACCGAAAACTCATCTATACAGCAAAAATGGGTTGGCCTGTTATGCGAGTGGCAGCTCTCAGAAAATATACCGCTGATGTAGCGGCTATTACGCCCAAAGAGGATCAAACTTAATGATTCGTATATGAGGTTGTCAAGGTGCAAGTGAAAGGATTTCCCTCTCACTTGCTACTGCCACTTTTTTAGAAAATCGCAACCAACTTTTTTATTTTTTCTTCAATTTTTTTCAATCGCTTATCTGCGGCTTGCCGAGTAATACCATATCGTTGGGCTAAACAAGTTGCATTTGGTATTTTCATTTCATAATAGGACAATATAAAATCTCGTTCTGCTGGACTCAGTTTCAATAGAGCTTGGTGTAAATCCTCAAGAAGTAAATTCTGAATAGCTTGTTCCGCAGTATCAACAGATTCATCCACAAACAAATCTGTATCCTGATAACCTTCCTCTGTGCCGTCACGATCTCCCACATGAGAAGCCGGGAATATAGAGCGACTTTTCTCATGTTCCTGGAGATAGCGGCTGTGGCGGTCCTCCTGTTGGTATTTTTCAAAATCTTTGCGAGAACATTCCATGATAATGCGGTCATCTTCATCACGGAACATTTTGACTGTTTCAACAAAAAAGCGCCCAGTAAAGCAACCATTGCGGCGTGCCTTACTGAACGCTGAAAAACTGATTTCCTCCCATTCCTGTGGGCTGTTATTTTTCCAAATGAATACTCTCGTCATATCCTTTCCTCCGTTCAAATTCTTGGTAGTCAGCGAATTTGAACGGTGTCATGGATATTTTGCTATGTACGCCTCCCAGCGCATACCGGCCTCCTAATACCGGGCAAAGAAAAAGGCCGGAAGTGTTTTCACCTCCAGCCATGTTCCTGCCGCCATATTGCAGCAGGAATGAAAAAAGCCCGGTTAATGCCGGGCCTTATGTAGAAAAGTATTCAATTTAGCGCATTCCTGCCACTATAACAAGTATAGCAGGTCGGAAGTCGGAAGGGAGTAGGGATTAGGTCGGGGATTTGTCGGGATTTAGTCGGGATTTAGTCGGGGCAGCTCCTCCAGGACTTCTGGAATAGAATATCCAAACAAGCAAACAGAAAATAAATAGATGGCTTCTCGTTTTCGGTCATAAAAGACACTGCGCTCTATATTTAGTTCTTCCAGCAATTCTTTCTCTGTACTGTTGAACCGATAGATAAATTGCTTAGTCAAAATTTCATAGTAAAGTTCTCCTCGATCCGGATACCGTTTCAGACGAAGGAGTGCACGGTCAATAATATTGACTAGCATTTGATTTTGAACAAGGCAGCAAACTTTTTCTTCAAAGGCTTGCAGTTCAATATCTGGTGCAAAATTTTCAAGATAGCAGAGGCCAGACTCTATATCTTGTTCTCCCATAATCCAAGCAGTTTCTTGTAATTCTTCTGCCCGTTCACTCAGAACCCAGACTACATCACGGTAAATCTTTAGAATCAGCTTACTTCTATGAAACGCAGCGTCGCTGTTAAGCCCCAAAGCTGTTAGCCTGCTGTTACATTTTTGGATTGTTGTGCTTTCTTTTCTCATAGAACATCCCTCCTTGTTCGCAATATTGCGAACATATTAGGTACAAAATAGCATAGCAGAGGAGCGTGAGAGAGGGCAGTGCCTCTCTCTATTCCCCCATTTGGTTATATCAGGTTTCTGGATTTTAGACGAATCTGCATTGCTTGCTTGGAAACCTCAAAAATATTTGCCATTTCAGCAATGAGCTGTTCATCTGTCCGGCCTATTTTAAGCCGGTAAAAACATTTTTTGATCTGCGGTAAAGGCATCAGCAGAGCAGAAGCCAGAGTATCCGCCTGACGCTCAATTATGCCATGACTTTCGTCGGAAGAAACATTTCCGTTATAAGCAGCAACATCTCCAGTACCAGAGTACAACTTCTTATGTAGTACCCAATGAGCCAGCTCATGGGCACAGGTAAAACGGAGCCGCCCTAATTTTGACGGATCACAAAGCCGTTCATCAATTAAGATTGTACCGGCTCTTACTGCAATCATTCGATACTGTCTCTGTATCTGGTCATATAAGACAACAGCACCGTCATCGAAAATTGTTTCCCCTAATATCTTGGGGTTTTTTCTTAGTGTATGAAACTCCAGGATTAGATCAAACTTTGTCTCGATAATGGTTTCGATTGGCACAGGACATGGTTGCCCGGATAGCAGAGAGGGATCATATTCCATCAGGATTTTTCGCCCTACTGCCTCGATTGCTTCTGTACGGATTTGTGGAATTGACAAAGCTCTCCCCCCTATCGTTTACGCTCCTTTAGCATTTTCATAAATGTCTGCCATTCTTCATCGGTAGCATCTACTTCTTTTGCCACACGCAAGGCTGCCCGAACAATATCTTTTTCCATGATATAGTCTGGCAAATCAGCAGATACTGTATTGCGTGATTTTGCAGCCAGATCCAAAAGCAACTCATGTTCTGATTTATCCAAATTCAGAAAGGCAGAGATGCGTTCCACAAAATCTCCATTGGGTGCAGGACGGCGGCTTTGCTCAATATCACACAGATAACCGTAAGCAATATTCAAATGCTTGGCTGTATCGCGTAAATTGAATTTGTGCGCCTTGCGTTTCTCGGCTATAAATGATCCAAAAGTTATATTGCCCACAGCATTCACCTCTCATTTGTTCGACGAACTGCGAACATCTTGCTTATATTGTATATCGAACATCTGTTCACTTCAAGGATAAAAATTTCATTTGAAAAGAGGTGTTAAAAATCAATAACACCTCTTTTGCGCTATATAAATTCCTGAGCGATTTGCTGCATTTCCGTAATGCACTCTTTGGGAGAGAGAATTTTTATTTTCCCTTTGAATTTGAATATCCAGCCATAAAAAGTTCCACTGGGGTTCACTTCAATTTTGGCTGTGAAGTGTGTATCATCATACCTATCAACAGCAGCATCTTCTCCATAATGATCTATGATTACTCTCATCAATTCGTTTTCACATAGAAGGGTTACTTCCTTCGATGACTCCGATGTAAACATATCAACCATTTTATTTGTATAGGAGGCTACATCAAATCCCTCTATCGGCATAAAGTAAGTTTCCAGATTTTCTACACTTGTTAGCCGATCTACACGGAAGTGAGCAATTTTCTGATGCTTCAGAGAAAATCCAATCAAATAGTAATGGTCATTTTTCCATTCAAGCGCATAAGGATTTACGACATAATAATATCCATCATGCTTTAAGATTTTCTTTTTTTCTTGAGTATATTCATAGTATTGGAACCGAATTTGCTGATGGTTTCCAATCGCTGTTTGGATATTGTCAATGATGTAGTAAACCTTTTCATTATGCGGTTTGACACGGCTGGATAAAGCAGCAAATTTTTGAAGCTGCTTTGCCTGATGTAGACTGGTCAGACGGCATAATTTCTGCACCAGCTCCTCAGACTTCTTGGCAGAAATGATCTTCGAGGATGCTACTGCGTCTGTCAGCATTTTCAGTTCTGGATACTCAAACAGGCGGTTTCCCATAAAATATTGGTTTTGGGTACTCTTAACCACCACAATATCAATCCCCGCATCGATCAGCGCATTGGTATCTGCGTAAACAGTCTGCCGCACTGCCTGAATTCCTTTTCCATTCAGATGGGCAATGATGTCAGATACTGTGGCGGGATGGTTTTCATCGGTCCGCTCATAGAGAAACCGGAGTAATTCCAGTATCCGCATATTTGTTGAATTCTGCATACTTCACCTCCTCGATTCTTAAAATGGCCTATTTTGTATGGTGTCCAGCCCCAAAGACCAGAAGCAGGGCGACAGCACAGAGAAGCAGGCCGATCCAATTTCGATCTATAATCAGCTTGATCACCGCCACAAGCAGAAGTCCGCCTACCAGGAGCACAACGCCATTCATTCAGCGTCCTCCCGAAGCATAGTTTCCCATGTTGATGTCCAGCACCCCTCTGGGCGGCTGGATCAAGGCATCTTCATATTGGCACTTCCACTGGATCTCCCGGCACATCTGGCCATCCGCCACGCCGTCTATGGTTTCCCCATCCTCAATGGGGTTATCATGCTCCAGAATATAGGACGCTGCATTATAGGCGTGGTTTACCACCCAGTTGGGGTCCATGCCGTGGAAGTGGTACTGGAGATCCGGCAAAAACAGGGTGCTCATGCCCACCGTGTCGATGAGCATATCCTCCGTGCCCTCGATGTTGAAGAAACGGACATTGACGCCAAAGCGGATGAACCGATCCGGCCCCTCAATCTGATGGGAGCGCACATCCTCTGCCAGAAACAGCTTGCCGCAGTTCTGGAAATAGAACGCCTCACAGGTGGGGTACAGCTCTGCCAGAGCCTCCAGAAAGTCGGCATCCAGGTTGGCACGCTCCAGCGCTGGAAGCGCCGCAGTCAGCATATCGGTGGCCACCACCTGATATTTGCACTCCCGGAAGATCCGGTCACGGTCCTCCTGGCAGTCCCACATCTGGCTCATCAGAAAGGCATCAAAGCCTTTGCCCTTGAACTTGTCGCATTTCATCACCATCAGCTGTACCGGGCACTTGCCGTCCTGAAATTCCGCGACATGATCCAGGGCGGCAAAGCCGGCCATTTTCTTATCATAACAGAAGCACTCTGTTGATCCGATGTGCTTCTCCATTATGGCAGTCATTTTTTCTTTATCCGGCATTTCTACCGGCTCTTTGAACAGCATCTGAATGAGATAGGGACCTCCGGGCTGGGGACCTTTTTTGTCGTCCAGATTTTGCTGGAAAGCTTTATTGCTCATTTGGGTTCCTCCTTCTTTTCTGGGAACAGTTTCCACCGAAACTCCAGCTCTTTCTGGACAAACTCTTTCGGCAGGCCGCGGGGGTTGGCGATGAGATACCATACCCGAAAGGTGCGCTTCTTCGGATCTGTTTCCTGCCGGTAGAGCTGATAGCCCGCCTCATCCTCCTGTGTCCACTGTCCTGTCTGCCGCTTGGCCTGCACAAAGGGTTCCACCACCTGGTCCAGTTCCTCTCTGGTGCGGCTTGAGGCCCAGGCTTGATCCACATCATTGGCGTGGGAGAGGTGGAACAACATCGAACCCATCCAGTTCTTTGCCTTGTGTCCAGGCGTTCCGCGCAATTCCGCCTGACGGCGGTACTCCTCCATCTGCTCCGCCGTTCCGTACCGTTCCACCATCTGCTCCCGCACATAGATGAACCAGCTGTAGTCCTCCGCCTCGGTGAAGGGGGCGCAGACCGGCTGTAATGCCTCCACGGGGTCTGCCTCGAAGCGGTCGATGAAGTCGAGG
>UQQZ01000084.1 GCA_900543305.1 uncultured Oscillospiraceae bacterium | reverse complement strand
AATCTTTCATGAGCGTTTTCCTCTCTGCTGGCTCACTCTTATTTTAGCGTTTATAGTGGTATATGTTGCAAAGCACCAGAGAGCCCAGCTTTCTGGTGTTTTTTATATATAAACGAACGTTGGCTGGACGAGTGTCTTCAAAAATATAACCGTCGAAGCAGTGTTTTTCTGGATTGCTATGTTGTGGAACGGATTTATAAAGCCGGTCCCTACAACACTGCGCGAAAATTTGGAACCGGAAGGCAAGATAATGAAAATAGCTGTAACTATTGACATTACATCGGTTGGGTGGTATACTGCGATAGATGTAATTCTATTTTTTACATCTATCGACTTGCAGGTTCTTTCCAAAAGCAAGAGAAAATACAATTCATCGTATAGAAAGAGGCTAGGTATGAAAGCGGTTCAAATCAAAGGCTATTCCAAAAACATAAATACGGTTGTAAAGAACATTCCACAACCAGAAATTGCGGATTCCGAAGTGTTGATCCAAGTAAAAGCTGCGGCGGTCAACCCACTGGAGTTACTGATTTTGACAGGAAGTGTAAAATTGATTCAGAATTACACCATGCCCCTGACGTTGGGGAATGAGTGTTCTGGCATAATCGAAAGGGTGGGGAGCAAGGTCACGGATTTTCAAAAAGGGGATCGGGTCTATACGCGCCTTCCTTTGCAGAAAATCGGCGCTTTTGCAGAATATGTTGCAGTGGATCAGAAAGCCATTGCCAAAATGCCAGAAGGGTACGATTTCAACACCGCTGCTGCCATCCCGCTGACTGGCCTGACAGCCTATCAAGCTATCGTAGAGGAGCTAGAGGCAAAGCCAGGAGAAACTCTGCTGATCCCCGGAGGATCGGGCAGCTTCGGTCAGATGGCGGTGCCCATCGCAAAGACGCTGGGGTTGCGTGTCATCGTAACCGGCAATGCACGGGCAAAGGAACAGTTCTTGTCCATGGGCGTGGACCGGTATTTGGACTATAAACAGGAAAATTACTGGGAACAACTATCCGAGATTGACCATGTAATTGATACCTTGGGGGCTGCCGAATTCGAACACGAGCTGTCGGTTCTAAAAAAGGGTGGGCGGCTGGTGAGTCTGCGAACTGGCCCAAATAAAGCCTTTGCTGTGAAAAATCATTTTTCCGGGCCCAAAAAGTTGCTGTTTGCTCTGGCTGGCAGCAAATATAACAAAGCCGCTAAGAAACACGGCAAGGAATATCGATTCCTTTTCGTCCGCTCTAATGGAGCGCAATTACAGAAGATTACAGAAATTGTGGAGCAACAACAGATTATGCCTGCCGTTGATTCTCGTGTCTTTTCGCTTCCTCAGGCCAATGAGGCTTTGCAGCTTGTGGCCAAAGGACCGCTCAATGGCAAAGTCATCCTCCAAATCTGAAGGAGGAATCAAATCAACGAATCTTTTTCTACACAGTTTGGAAACTTATGAGGAACAGGATGACTTCTGGATTGGATGAGCTTGCTGGAAAAACTCTTGAATATCCTCAAAGTCGGGCATGCTTATCACTTCTCATGGTGCGCAATCTTTGGGGATGGGATCGATTGAAAAAGGATGGAATACCATTTTGTTTGCCTAAGAAGACACTGCCGCGAACAGTTGATCAGGGGAGATGGGGGCATTTTCTTGGACCAGATTTAGCTTCACGAAAAGATTGTCTCCAAACCCTTTATAGATTCCTTCATTGTCCCAGATAGGATTGTTGGAACGTCCCTGCTTAGGGAAAAAATTCAGAGTAGAAAAATTTCTTTTTTGGAAGATTTCCTTTTCTTATATATTGACATAATTAAAATTACGTCATAGAATTTGAAAGAGTGGAAATCTCCGTGAACTGAATTTTTATTTGTCAGAACGGTGCATTTCCAGAGTGTTTTTAAATTTGTAGAAGGGGGAATCACGATGAAACGAAAAATAATATCGTTGCTGTTGGCCCTGTGTCTGATCGTAGGAATGATACCGCTGACAGCCAGTGCGGGCAGTAGTGATATTGCTCAAGTAGAGGGTGGCGACACCTATGCAACGTTGGAGGCTGCTATCAACGCAGTTCCGAACGGCGGCACCGTTACATTGCTGAATGATTTTGTGTTATATAATACCATTCGCATTCAAAAGAAAACATTTACTTTGGACATGAATGGTAAAACAATGAATTTAGGCGCAACCACTACGGATGGAGGCACCCTGATATTCTCAACTGACTCTAACGTTACCATCAACGGTAATGGGGCGGTAGGCATGGATCAAAGTTATTTTGCAGATGATTGTGCCAGCTCTGGTCGTATGTTTGAAACAGAATCCAATGCGGTATTGACGATTGAAGACGGCACATATTATGGCGGATTGAATTGTATTTTGACAGATAATGATTCTCAAGTTTATATTAACGGTGGTCACTATTCTGTAATGGTTGGTTACGACGGTAAAATGTGGGTACTAAACCGTCAGGATAAAACAAATTCTCGATTTTTTGTTAAGGGTGGTTCTTTTACGGATTACAATCCGTATAACAGCGAGACTGAAAATCCTATTGAAAACTTTTGTGCCGAGGGCTATGTGACCTCCAGCGAAGTGGTTGATGAGCATACTCTTTACACAGTGATTCCCGCTGTGGCAAAGGTTGAAAGCATGGGAAAATACTATAGCTCCTTGAAAGATGCCATTGAGTCAGCAAATGTGGGAGATACCATTACTTTGCTTTGTGATTACATGGTACCTGATTCCGATGAAAATGAGTATAACTTGCCTGATAATAGCATTCTGGATCTTGGCGAAAAAACACTTACTGTGCCTTTTATGAAGGCAATTTTTCAAGGAAAAAATGCAACAATTCAAAATGGTACCGTTACCAGTAAAGCAGACTACCCATTGTTTTTAGGTAACGATTCAAAAGAAACCAATCTCACTGTAAAAAATGTAAAAGTGGAAGGTGGCATCAATGTTTATGCTGCCAAAGTTACACTTATCGATGTTATTGCCGAAGTTGGAGAAAAAAATTATCATGCGGTTTGGGGTGATGAGGGTTCCGACATAACGATTCAAAGCGGTACTTTTTCCGCAAATCCCTCTAAGGCTTCTAGCTGGGCTGTTTGCGTATTTGGCGGTAAGGATGCCGGTGGAACAGATGATGGCTTAGACGATCATGGAAACATAACAATTTTGGGTGGTAATATTAAGGGAAAAGTTGGGGTTGTAAACTGGGAGAAAGAAGCAGGACAATGCATGAGTATTTCCGGTGGCTACTTTACTTCCGACCCCAGTGACTATGTGGCTGAAGGTTATTATGCAGGCGAGTCTGACCAGGTCGGGTACACCTATCAGGTGGTGGCGGGCACTGCGGAACATCCAGCTGAGGTTGTAGCTGCCGATCCTGATGTGAAAATTGATGATGGTTCAGTAGAGGACAAAGAGAATGTTTCTGCTGCATTAAGCGGTGTTAAAGCGGATTTGGTTCCCGCAGCAAATACACAAGCTGAAAATAACACTGTAACAGAGACTGCTGCAAAAAATGCTTTGGTGGAAGCGAATGTCATTCAAGATTCGTACGACAAATCTGTCACCGTTGTTATTCAGCCTTATTTGAAAATTACGGCTCAAAGGTATCAAAAAACAAACGATGAAACCGCTGAAATGGTCTTGGATATCACGCCCATGTACCGTACAGTGGCAACTACAGCGGACCTGGACAATTCATCAGATAAAATCATAATAAAAGATGAGGCGGATGATGAACCAGGGGAGAGTGTAAACGCTGTAATAATGGAAAAGGATCTAAAATTAAATGTTACCCGGCCCATTGACATTTCGATTCCTTTGCCCAATGGATTTGCAAATAGTGACGTTACCACTCTGTATATCAAACACGTGAAAGGGAACGGTGCCACTTATTTCTATACAGGTAGTGTCTCTAACGAGAACACGGGGGACGGATCTTCCTCTGCTACTCAGATTCTGACCTTCTCCAACCCGAACGGATTTAGTGAGTTCACCATCTCCAGTACCAATGGAGCTGTCGCTAAAGTAAATAATATTGGATATGCTACCTTCCAAGAGGCCTTGAATGCAGTTGAGGATGGGGGTACTATTGAAATTTTGCAGAGTGGCACCTATACCATATCCGGTAATAAGAGCTTTAAAGTTAAAGAGAATGGTATACAATACACGCTGAATGCTAAAGCGGGGTATACCCTTACTATGAGTGAAGACGGTACCTATTTTGTAAAGCCTTCTATTCCTGGCGGGCATACTCCCTCTGAGCCTGAAGAGTCGAACTTTCCCTTCACCGATGTAAAAGAAAGCGCTTGGTACTACGATGCTGTGAAATATGTACATGAGCATCATATCATGATTGGCACCAGTGCAACCACCTTTGATCCCAACACTCTGCTCACCCGTGCGCAGGCTGTGCAGATTCTCTACAATCTGGAGGGCCAGCCCACTGTAACGGGAAACACCACCTTTACCGATGTAAGTGGTCATTGGGCGTTGGATCCCATTTCTTGGGCCCAGAAGACTGGTATTGTGAAGGGTTACGAGGACAATTCCTTCCGTCCTAACCGTGTGTTGACGCGGGAGGAGTTTGCTGAGATTTTGTACAACTATGCCAGCTATAAGGGCTATGATCTTACCACACAGGGAGATTTGAGCAAGTTCCCGGACAGTGGGAAGATCCAAGACTGGGCTGAAGCTGCAATGGAATGGGCCAACGGCAGCAAGTTGATCAACGGTCACGACGATGGAACTGTGGATCCCCAGGGTAACACTACTCGTGCCCAGACGGCCAGTATTCTCATGTGCTTTGATTTGAATCTTGTGCAGTAAAAGGGTAAAATAAAAGAATTTTCCCTGTCCTGACCTTTGGTACGTCCTAAGTGTGGAACAGCATAGAAGATCTCTAGAAGACATATTGTGGCTTTTGAGAGAGGCACCATGAAAGTGGCGCCTCTCTTGTTTTTTATATAGAAAAACAGGGAATCTGCTTGTTTCCGTCTGCTTTGGTTCTTGGGGGCGGGTTTTCCAACAAGAACAGATGAGAACACATAAAGACACATGGTTAATGTGGAAAATTTGGTGCAGACACAGCACGCTGCGCCACGTCAATCTTTCTTTTCGCAACAGATTCTTACAGTCTCGGACATTTCCTTGTAGTATGCGCTACATATCGTATTGAGACAGAAAAAAGTTGCCTATATACTTAATCCTAAAAGAGGGCTGCATGATAGAAGGATCCTTATTTGTGCCCAATTTTAAGAAGGAGGCATTTGTATGGGAGCAGAAACAACAACACTCTATGTGAATGGTGTGAAACGGACGTTCTCTATGGGCGACCATTTCGGGCAGGTTCCTTACAGTGAAACGCTTTTGGAAACGCTCCGAGATCGATTGGGATTGACGGCGGCGAAAAAATCCTGTGATGAAGGTGCGTGCGGTTGCTGCACCGTGATCAAAGAGGGGGACGCGGTTCCCTCCTGCATGATGTTGACGGCGGACTGTGATGGGGCCCATATCACCACACTGGAGGGCTTGGCGGATCCCGAAACCGGAGAGCTCAACCCTGTTCAGCAGGCGTTTGTAGATTATAACGCGTTCCAGTGCGGCTTCTGCACGCCTGGTATCATTATGACTACCCAGGCGTTGCTGAATAAGAATCCGCATCCCAGCGAAGAGGAAGTGCGGGATGCCCTCAGCGGCAACTATTGCCGTTGTATCAGCCATTATCATGTCTTTGAAGCCATCGCTTCTCTGGCAGGGCGAGGCGTGGATCTGGATGAGAAGTGGAGGGGTAGAAGATGAAGCATTTTGGAAACGAAAACTACAGTCCGGAAAATTACAAATATGTGGGCAAGGTCAATGTGCCTCGGAAAGACGCCAAGGAAATTGTTACTGGCAAATGCACGTTTCTGGATGACTTTACTCTGCCCCAAATGCTCATTGGCCGCGCATTGCGCAGCCCTTACGCTCACGCACGAATTGTGCGGATCGACGTGGAAAAGGCCCGTCAGATGGAAGGGGTTGCTGCGGTTCTGACCTACAAGGACGTCAATCAGGACTGGAAAATGGGATGGCCTCCCATGAAGCCGATTTTGGGTCAAGAGCTGATGTATGTGGGGGATCCTGTGGCGTTGATTGCGGCTGAGACCAAAGAAATTGCCGATGCTGCGGCGGAGCTGATTGAGGTGGAATATGAAGTGCTTCCCGCTGTATTGGACGGCATGGAAGCCGTCAAGGACGGCGCCCCTCAGCTGTATCCCGATCAGTTCAAAAACAATGTGGTGACCCCGGATTATCCTCCCTTCCAAAAGGACGGTCCTTTCTGGCACCTGGTAAAAGGTGATGTGGAGGAAGGGTTTGAGGAATGTGCCTACATTGCTGAAGCCACGGTGGAGTTTTCCAAAAGGGCTGCCCCTGCCGCTCCGGAAGCTCCTGGAGCCATTGTCCGATGGGAGGGTGGAAACGATTTTACCGTTTGGTGCGACACCCAGTCCGGCTATATTTGCAAGATTACCAACTCCTCTGTTATCACCGACTGCAACCTGGATATCCGCACCTTCAACGTGGGTGGTTCTTACGGAAACAAACAGAGCCAGGTTCCTCAGGTCATGTCGGCTGCTGTTCTTTCTATGAAAACAGGCCGGCCGGTAAAGGTGTTCCAGACAAAACAGGAGCAGATGTGCTGCTTTGAAACCCGGCTGGGCAGCCAGGTTCACGCCAAGATCGGCATGGACGAAAATGGTGTTGTCAAAGCGGTGAAAGCCGAGTGGTTTGTAGATACCGGTTGCATGAGCAACGCCACCCAGGGACAGATCGGCGTGGGCATCGGTGAGGCGCAGCTGGTCATGTGCAAGTGTCCCAACTGGGATTTGGATACCAGCCTGGTGGTCACCAATAAACAGCCTGCAGGCATTGTCCGGGGCTACGGCGGCCAGGAGCTGAACTCCTGCCTTTCCCTGCTGATGGGCCGCACCATGCGGGAAGGTAATTTCGATCCTGTTGAGGTATTCAAGAAGAATTACGTCAGCGAAGGCGATGTCTATACCTGGCGTGATGGCCGTCAGTGGCAGGCCCACTCCATCACCTATGTAAAGGCTATTGAGGAAGCGGCTAAGAAATTTAATTGGAAAGAGAAATGGAAGGGCTGGGGTGTTCCCACCTGGACCTCTGAGGACGGCAAAAAGGTTCGGGGTGTTGGCGTAGGCATCATCGGCAACGCGGATATCGGCGAGGACAACACCGAGGCATATGTGCGCGTGGTTCCGGATCTGGTGGGGGATAAAGCCCACATTGTGCTCCAGACCAATGTCACCGAGTCCGGCATGGGTCAGCGGAGCAACATCGTCAAGATGGTGGCCGAGATCATGAACGTGCCCTACGAGCGTGTGGAGATCACCCCTCCGGAAACCAAGATCAATCCCACCGGTTTCGGCTTGTGCGGCAGCCGTGGCACGATTACATATGGCCACGCGGTTTCCAGTGCGGCGGAGAATGCTCGGGACAAGCTCTTTGAGTTGGCAAAGCCCTATTTGGAAGTGGCCATCGATTCCATGTACCTTACCGACTATGGTGTGGCTACTGTGGCCCGTCCCGGAAAGTTTGTCACCTGGAAAAAGCTGATTCCTCAGGACCTTACTTTGACCGGTTACGGCCAGCACCTGGAGAACTTCTCCACCCCCAACATGTTTATCATCTTCCTGGAAGTGGAAGTGGACAAGGAGACCGGTAAGGTGGAGCTGCTCAACTGCCTGGGCGGAACCGACTGTGGTCAAGCCATTGATCCCTCTATGCTGGAAATGCAGGTCCAGAGCGGCATTGGTTCTGCATCTTTGGATACTGCCCTGTTCGAAGAGCACATCATCGATCCTGCTACCAAGCGGACCATGACCTACGATATGATCGAATACAAGTGGCGTCCCTTCAACGATTTTCCGGAGTACGAAACTTGTATTTTGGAATCCCAGTTTGACACCTTCCAGTTTAAGGCAACCGGTGTAGGCGAGATTGCAGGTGCGGCCGCAGCCAGTGCTACCATGCAGGCAATTTCCAACGCAATCGGCGTGCAGGTTTCTCAGTATCCCGCCACTCCCGACGTGATCCTG
The DNA here is from genome assembly GCA_900543305.1 of uncultured Oscillospiraceae bacterium. Taxonomy (GTDB): domain Bacteria; phylum Bacillota; class Clostridia; order Oscillospirales; family Acutalibacteraceae; genus Acutalibacter. The sequence goes on along the minus strand of UQQZ01000084.1, from coordinate 1,811 downwards.
AAGGCTCTGGGCAAGGTATAAGGAAGGAGTGTATGGAATATGAAAAGATTTGACTATGTACGTCCTCAATCTGTGGAGGAAGCCACCAAAGAGATGGAGGCCGGTGCTGTCTATATGGCAGGTGGAAGCGACCTGTTGGGAACGCTGAAAGCAGACGTCCTTCCGAAATACCCCAAGAAGGTGGTAAGTCTGAAGGGGATTCCCGGCATGAGCGGGATTCGTCAGGAGGGAGAGACCCTGAAAATTGGGGCTATGACCACCTTGTCCGAAATTCAGGAAAGTCAGTTGGTCAAGGAAACGGTACCCATGCTGGCAGAAGCGGCTCACAGTGTGGCCACGCCCCTGGTGCGCAATCTGGGTACCATTGGCGGAAACCTGTGCCAGGATGTACGGTGCTGGTTTTACCGGTATCCCCACGAGATCGGTGGACGTCTGAACTGTGCCAGAAAAGGCGGGGATACCTGTTACGGCATCCAGGGAGATAACCGATATCACTCCATCTTTGGGGGAATGAAAACCGGAAAGACTCCCTGTTCGGTAGAGTGTCCGGCAGGCACAGATATTCCCGCGTATATGGAGCAAATCCGTCAGGGCAATTGGGACGGTGCAGCCCGGATTATTCTCCAGGCTAATCCGTTCCCCATGTGGACTTCTCGGGTTTGCCCGCATAACTGCCAAACCAAGTGCAATCAATGTGAACATGGTGATCCGGTAAGCATCCATTCTGTAGAGCGTGCCTTGGGGGACTACATTCTGAAGAATATCGGCGAATATTATAAGGCTCCCCAGACGGAAACCGGTAAAAAGGCGGCCATTGTGGGCGGCGGTCCTGCCGGTTTGGCGGCAGCGTATTTTCTGCGCAAGGAAGGCCACACCGTTACCGTGTATGAGCGTATGGAGGAAGTGGGCGGTGTCCTGATGTACGGCATCCCCGAATACCGTCTGCCTAAGCACTATGTCCGGGACGTGGCTTCCGCTTTGGCTGCCATGGGAATTCAGCTGGTGACCAACACCTGTGTGGGCAAAGACATTACCATTGAAGAGATCGAGTCTGCCAACGATACTGTGTTTTTGGATACCGGCGCCTGGAAGCAACCCATCCTGGGAATCGATGGAGAAAATCTGACCCAGTTTGGCTTAAACTTCCTGGTGGAAGTCAAGAAGTACATGAGCAAGCAGATCGGCAAAAACGTGCTGGTTTGCGGCGGCGGCAATGTGGCTATGGACGTGGCCTTGACCGCGGTCCGGTTGGGCGCGGAAAAAGTGACACTGGTCTGCCTGGAGCAGCGTCATGAGATGCCTGCCACGGAAGAAGAGATTCAGCGCGCCCTGGAAGAGGGCGTCACTCTGATCAACGGCCGGGGCCTGAACCGGGTAGTTTATGAGAATGGCATCGTCAAAGGTCTGGAGACAAAGGCTTGCACAGCTGTGCGGGATGGGTCTGGCCGGTTCAATCCCCAGTACGACGACAGCGATCTGTTGACCATTCAGGCGGACAGCATCATTTTGGCAACTGGTCAGCGAGTGGATCTGGATTTCCTGGGTGAGAAGTTTAAGAGCCAGGTTCAGTCTGCTCGGGGGCTCATTGAAGTGGGCGAGCACAACGAGACCCGCAAGCCTGGCGTCTACGCCGGCGGTGATGCAGCTACCGGTCCTTCCGTTGCAATCAAGGCAATTCGTGCGGGCGTTTCCGCAGCCAAAAACATGAGTGCTTATATGGGATTCCCCATGGAGAATCCTAGCAGGAACCCTCCCTTTGTCCATTGTGATCCTGCAGGTATTCACACCACAAAAGGACTCGTGGAAGCGGA
>UQQZ01000083.1 GCA_900543305.1 uncultured Oscillospiraceae bacterium | reverse complement strand
AGAAAGTATGGACCTGACAGATTTTTTCCGGGAATGTCCCCGGGTTGCCTTGGGATTTTCCGGAGGGGTGGATTCCGCTTATCTGTTGTATGCCGCCCTAAAGGAGGGGGCCCAAGTGCGCCCCTACTTTGTAAAAACGGCGTTTCAACCTCAGTTCGAGTTGGAAGACGCCAAACGTCTGGCGGACCAGCTGGGCGTGGAGATGACGGTGCTGGAAGTGGATATTTTGGCTCTGCCCCAGGTTGCGGCCAATCCGGGGGATCGGTGTTATCACTGTAAGCGGGCACTGTTCGGCAGGCTTCGGGATCAGGCGGTGAAAGACGGTTACCCGGTTTTGATGGACGGCACAAACGCTTCCGACGACGCAGGAGACCGTCCTGGAATGCGGGCCTTGGGAGAGTTGTCCGTCCGTTCCCCTTTGCGGGAATGCGGTATTACCAAAGAGGAGGTGCGCAGGCGGTCCAAAGCCGCAGGCCTTTTTACCTGGGATAAACCTGCCTATGCCTGCCTTGCCACCCGGGTTCCCACCGGAGAAATCATCCAGCCGGATACACTCCGGCGCGTGGAATTGGGGGAAGAAGCGCTGCAGGGTCTGGGATTCTCCGACCTGCGGGTGCGAGTTTTTCACGGGGCGGCACGGCTTCAGCTGCCGGCAGATCAGTTGCCGCGGGCAGTGGAGCTGCGGGAGACGATCCGCCGAAACTTGGCGCCCTGGTTTGAGACGGTGCTGTTGGATTTAAAGGAGCGGTAAGGACTCCAGACGGAATGTGGGGAAAGGAGACAACAATGGATCAACAGGAAATTCGCAAGTTGCTGGAGCAGGTAGCTCAGGGAACCCGCACGGTGGATGAGGCAGTGCTTGCCTTGAAAATGGAACCCTTCCGGGAGTTGGGGTTTGCCAAGGTGGACAATCATCGTGGGCTCCGCCAAGGAGCGGCGGAGGTGATCTACGGGGCAGGGAAAACGCCGGCTCAGATTCGGGACATTGCTGCCTCCATGCGGGAGACCGGGGAAAAGGCCATCTTGATCACCCGGATGTCCCAGGAAGCGGCCCAATTGGTGGGGGAGACTTTGCCCCTCCATTACCATGAGATCGGTCAGGTAGGCATTGTAGGCGATATGCCTGCTCCCAGCGGAAAGGGCACCATTGTGGTGGCTACCGGTGGTACCAGTGACATGCCGGTAGCAGAAGAAGCGGCCCTCACGGCTCAGGTGTTGGGCAACTCGGTTACCCGCCTGTACGACGTGGGGGTGGCTGGGCTGCATCGGACTCTTTCCCACCTGGAAGACATTATGAGCGCCCGGGTAATCATCGCCATTGCGGGCATGGAGGGCGCTTTGGCCAGCGTGATCGGTGGGCTGGCAGATTGCCCGGTGATCGCCGTTCCCACCAGTGTGGGCTATGGGGCGGCCTTTGGAGGTCTGGCAGCGCTGCTCTCCATGCTCAATTCCTGCGCCAGCGGCGTCAGCGTGGTCAACATCGACAACGGCTTTGGGGCCGGTTATCTGGCCAGTATGATCAATCACCTGTAAAGTAATTTTACCACCATAAAGGAGAAGGTTTCATGAAAACGTTGTATTTGGAATGTAATATGGGCGCTGCGGGGGATATGCTCACTGCTGCCCTGTTGGAACTCCATCCCGATCCCAAGGGGTTTGTGGAACGTCTGAATCACATGGGGCTTCCTGGAGTGGAAGTCAGTGCCCAACCCAATGTGAAATGCGGCATTACCGGAACCCATGTGTCTGTGAAGGTATTTGGGGAAGAAGAGGAAAGTCAGGATGTGGGGCTGCACGACCACGACCATCCCCATGATCACGAGCACCCCCACGATCATGATCACCCCCACGATCACGATCACCCCCACGACCATGATCACCCCCACGACCACGACCATCCCCATGACCATGAGCACCCTCACGATCATGATCATCCCCACGATCATGATCATCCCCACGACCACGAGCATTCCCACGATCACGGACATGCCCACGGTCATCATCATGCGGGTATGGGAGACATTCGCCACATTTTGTCCCATCTGCAGATTCCGGAGTCTGTGCGCCAGGACGCGGAGGCGGTGTATCAACTGATTGCCCAAGCGGAAAGCCATGCCCATGGACGTCCGGTGGAGGAGATTCATTTCCACGAAGTAGGTACCCTGGATGCCATTGCGGATGTGGTGGCGGTTTGCTGGCTGATTCACGATCTGGCGCCCCAGGAGATTTTGGCTTCCCCGGTTCATGTGGGATCGGGACAGGTCCGGTGTGCCCATGGGATTTTGCCGGTTCCCGCCCCTGCTACGGCCTATATTCTCCAGGGGGTACCCACCTATGGGGGAGCGGTTCCAGGAGAACTGTGCACTCCTACCGGCGCCGCCCTGCTGAAACATTTTGTCCAGCGCTTCGGCCCCGCCCCTCTGATGGAAGTGAAACAGGTGGGCTATGGCATGGGTACCAAGGAATTTGAGCGGGCCAACTGTGTGCGTGCCATGTTGGGAGAAAGCGGCTTTGGAGGAAGCCAGGAGACGGTGGTGGAATTGAGCTGCAATCTGGACGATACTACCCCGGAGGCTGTAGGGTTTGCCATGGAGCGTCTGTTGGAAGCCGGAGCCCTGGATGCGTTTACCCAGGCCATCGGCATGAAGAAGAACCGGCCCGGAGTGATGCTCACCTGTCTGTGTCGGGAAGAGGACCGGGAAAAAATGCTTTCCTTACTGTTTGCCCACACCACTACCTTGGGAGTGCGGGAGCATTCTTGCCCCCGGTACACCTTGGAGCGGACCCAGCGACAGGTGGAGACGCCTTATGGACCGGTGAGAATCAAGGTTTCCAGCGGATGGGGAGTCACCCGGGAAAAACCCGAGTATGAAGATCTGGCCAAGATTGCCCGGGAACAGAATATGACCTTGGAACAGGTAAAAACATTGCTTTAAGGATAAAGGGGCTTTGTGCCCCAAAGGGATCGGGAGGCACCCGGTCCCTTTTTTGTGGGGAAAGGCCATGATAGCGCCAACTAACTTTTTTCTAAAATTTGCCGAGAAGCTCTTGACAAACGGCCATTCCTGTACTAAACTTAGATCATTCCAAAAGGGGTTAGAGAAACCTAACCCCTTTCATTGGCCAGATTGGTTAGATTACACTAACCAACAATGGAAAGGGGATAGTGTGGATGATGCCTTTGACAATGGCAAAACCGGGAGAAACCGTTACGGTTTTGCGGATCACCGGCAAGGATCAGGTGCGGCAGCACTTGGCGGAGCTGGGATTTGTGGTGGACAGCGATGTCACCGTGGTGAGCGAATTGGGCGGAAGCCTGATCCTCCAGGTAAAGGAAAGCCGTGTGGCCCTGGACCGGGATATGGCAAACCGTATCCTGATTTAACAGATATTCGGAAAGGAGAGGGAACATGAGGACACTGCGTGAAGCCAAAGTGGGGGAGACCGTCCGGGTGGTGAAACTCCATGGGGAAGGCGCCACCAAGCGCCGGATTATGGATATGGGCATCACCAAAGGCGTGAAGATCCATGTGCGGAAACTGGCTCCTTTGGGGGATCCCATGGAACTGAGTGTGCGGGGTTATGAGCTTTCCGTGCGCAAAGCAGACGCGGAGATGATTGAGATCGCGTAAGGCGGCGCTTTCAAGTGCGCCGTTTCTTTCAGCACAAGGGTTAGTTTTTGCTAACAGAAGGAAGGGAGACAAACCAATGGAAACGAAAATTGCGTTGGCGGGGAATCCCAACTGTGGGAAAACCACGCTGTTCAATGCCTTGACGGGATCCAGTCAATATGTGGGAAACTGGCCTGGAGTAACGGTGGAGAAGAAGGAAGGCCGTCTCAAGGGCAGCAAGGAAGTGGTGATTCAGGACTTGCCGGGGATCTATTCCCTTTCCCCTTACACATTGGAAGAGGTGGTGGCCCGAAGCTACCTGGTAGGGGAGAAGCCCGATGCCATTTTGAACATCGTAGACGGCACCAATATTGAGCGGAATTTATATTTGACCACCCAGCTGATCGAGTTGGGAATTCCGGTGGTGGTGGCGGTCAATATGATAGACTTGGTGCGGAAAAATGGGGATCGGATTGACCTGAAAGAGCTGGGGGCGGCCCTGGGCTGTGATGTGGTAGAAATGAGTGCCCTGAAAAACGAAGGGGGCATGGAGGCAGCTCATCGGGCAGTAAACGCAGCCAAAAAGGTTCAGGACCGAGAACTGCCTCATGTGTTTACCGGCAGTGTGGAGCACGCCATCGCCCATATTGAGGAGTCTCTCTCGGGCAAGGTAGAGGAGCGGTATCTGCGGTGGTACGCCATCAAGGTGTTCGAGCGGGACGAGAAGGTTTTGGAGGAGCTGCACCTGGACGCTTCCTTGAAGCAGCATTTGGAAGCCCATATCCGGGACTGCGAAAAGGAACTGGACGACGACGCGGAAAGCATCATCACCAATCAGCGATACGCCTATATCCACAAGACAGTGGATCGGGCGGTGAAAAAGAAGGCTGCCGTACACAGCCTGACCGTGTCCGACAAGATCGACCGGGTTGTCACCAACCGGCTGGCAGCACTGCCCATTTTTGCCTTGGCCATGATTGTGGTGTACTGGATCGCCATGGGCCCCTTTGGCACCTTCCTCACCGACTGGACCAACGACGTATTGGGCGGCGCCTGGCTGACCGAGGGATCCCGGAGCTTGCTGACCAGTTGGGGAACAGCAGACTGGCTTACCGGCCTGGTGGCGGACGGCATCGTAGCAGGTGTGGGAGCGGTGCTTGGCTTTGTGCCCCAGATGCTGGTGCTGTTTTTCATGTTGTCTATCCTGGAGGATATCGGCTACATGGCCCGAGTGGCGTTTATCATGGATCGGATTTTCCGGAAGTTCGGCCTTTCCGGCAAGAGTTTCATTCCCATGCTCATCGGATCCGGCTGCGGCGTGCCGGGGGTCATGGCTTCCCGGACCATTGAAAACGAACGGGACCGCCGGATGACCGTGATGACGACCACCTTTGTGCCCTGCGGCGCCAAGATGCCCATTGTGGGTCTGTTTGCCGGAGCTCTTTTTGGGGGATCCAGCTTGGTGGCGGTATCTGCGTACTTCATTGGGGTGGCAGCCATTGTGGTGTCCGGGATCATCCTGAAGAAAACCAGAATGTTTGCCGGGGATCCTGCTCCCTTTGTGATGGAACTTCCCGCCTACCATGTGCCTGCCGCGTCCAATGTGTTCCGGGCCACTTGGGAGCGGGGCTGGTCCTTTATCAAGCGGGCCGGTACCATTATCCTGGCTTCCTCCATTGTGCTCTGGTTTCTCCAGGGGTTCGGTTTTGTGGACGGAGCCTTTACCATGGTGGAGGACAACAACTCCTCTCTGCTGGCGGCCATTGGCAGTGCCGTGTGCATTCTTTTCGCGCCCTTGGGATTTGGCGACTGGCAGTCCACGGTGGCGGTGTTCACGGGCCTGATTGCCAAGGAAAACGTGGTCAACACCTTCGGGGTGCTGTTCCATGTGGGAGCTGAGGCCGCTGAGGATGATCCCAATTTGTGGGTGGCCATTGCCGGCCATTATACGGCTCTGACGGCCTACAGCTTTATGATCTTCAACCTGCTGTGCGCTCCCTGCTTCGCTGCAATGGGTGCCATCAAGCGGGAGATGAACAACTGGAAATGGACCTTGGGCGCCATTGGATACATGTGCGGCCTGGCCTATGTGGTTTCTCTGATTGTCTACCAGATCGGGTCCCTGTTCTTAGGCGGCGGATTTGGCGTGGGAACAGCAGTGGCTCTCCTGGCCATCGGCGGGATCCTCTATCTGCTGGTCCGGAAAAATCCCTACGAAGGGGAACGGCTGACCGTTCGTTCCGTCAACGCAGTCAGCCGGTAAATGCAGTATGAAAAGGAAGTGACATAAATTGATTCCAACCATTCTCATCAGCGTATTGATCGGGGCAATTTTCTTAGCCATCGTGGGAAAGGGAATTTACAACAAAAAGCATCACAAAGGGGGCTGTGCCGGCTGCTCGGGAGGCTGCGGCGGATGCCACGCTTGCCACAGTGCTTCTCTTTCTCCCGGTGATCGTGTCTGACGAAATTTTCTCCGAAAGCGTGTCGGTTCTCTGGAGCCGGCACGCTTTTTGCATCCCTGCGGGAAGGGGTTCCCTTCCTCCTTGACCGCCAGCCTGGCATTTTGTATAATACATAGTAAGAAGACTGTAGGGGAGAAGGGAAGGGAATTTCCATGAAAAAACGGGAGATTTTAGAGCGGATTGCCGGGGGATTGATCGTTTCCTGTCAGGCACTTCCCCAAGAACCTCTCCATAGCTCCTTTATCATGGGACGGATGGCGGTGGCCGCCAAAGAGGGAGGCGCTTCGGGAATTCGTGCCAATGGAGTGGAAGACATTGAGACAATCCGCCGGGAAGTGGATTTGCCGGTGATCGGTATCATCAAGGCGGAATATCCGGACAGTTCCGTGTACATTACCCCTACCCTGCGGGAAGCGGAAGCCCTCTTGTCCCTGGGGGTGGAAATCCTTGCCCTGGACGCCACTTGTCGGCCCAGACCTGGAGGAATTTCCCTGGAAGAGTTTTTCCTCCCCCTGCGGCAGCGGTATCCGGAGCAGGTGTTTATGGCGGATTGCGCCACCTTTGAGGAATGCGTCCGGGCTCAGGAGTTGGGATTTGATCTGGTGGGAACCACGTTGCGCAGCTACACGCCCGAAACCAAGGGTGTTGAAATTCCCGATTACCGGCTGTTGAAGCAGTTGACCCGGGAACTTTCCACCCCCGTGATTGCCGAAGGTGGAATCTGGGAACGGGACCAGCTGGGAAAGGTGTTTGCCTGTGGCGTCCACGCGGCGGTAGTGGGGACTGCCATTACCAGGCCCCGGGAGATCACCCGGCGTTTTGTGGAAGCCATTGGATCCCATCAGCCGGAGAGGGAAAGGAGGAACCTTGGTGGAAGAGAGTAAGGTCTTTTTGGCCATGAAAAATGCCTATCCCAAGCTGACTGCCGCGGAACGGGCGGTGGCAGATTACTTTTTGCAAAACCGGGAGCAAGGGGATTTCTCCTCCAAAACGGTGGCTGCCAAACTTTATGTTTCGGAGGCTTCCCTGTCTCGGTTTGCTCAGAAATGCGGGTTTAAGGGGTACCGGGAATTTATCTACGAGTACGAACGTCCCTTTAAGGATGGCAGTCCCTATTCCTCCTTCAGCCAGGTGACCAAGAATGTGCTTTCCCGATATCAGGATCTTTTGGACAGCAGCTACCGGTTGGTAGATGAGGGACAGATGCGCCGGGTATCCCAGATGCTTTCCAAGAGCCGGTGTGTCTTTGTGTATGGTATGGGCAGTTCGGGGTTTGCGGCCCGGGAGCTGGAGCTTCGGCTGATGCGCACGGGGCTTTTGGTGGAGGCCATCACCGACAGCCATATGATCCGCATGAACGCGGTGTTGGTGGATGAGACGGTGACTGTGGTGGCCATTTCCCTTTCGGGGCAGACGAAAGAGGTGCTCTGGGGGGCCAAGACTGCCAGGGAGCGAGGCGCCAAGGTAGTGCTGATGACAGCCTGTCAGGACCCGCAGGTGATGGAGGTGGCGGACGAGGTTCTGCCGGTGGCGTCGGAGGAGTTTTTGTCCGCGGGATTGCAAATATCCCCCCAGTTTCCCATTTTGGTGATGATGGACCTGTTCTTCGCCTATTATTTTGGCAGCGATGAATTTTTCAACCAGGAGCGGTACCGCCGCACAGTGGAGGCGCTGCTGGAAAAGCAAGAGGAAACTGGCGAAAAGCCCTGAAAAAACGGGGAGAGATCTTTCTTTTTTCCAAGATTTGTGCTACACTAAAAGATAGAATTCATCTCACCTGATAGGAGGATGTAGCCATGTTGCAGCAAGTTATGACAGCCCCTGGCGTCATCGAGTTCCGGGAAGTGCCGGTGCCCGAAGTCAAGCCCGGGGAAGTGTTGGTGAAAATCGAGAAAATCGGCGTTTGTGGGTCGGATATTCACGTCTATCACGGGGAGCACCCCTTTACCAAATATCCCATTACCCAGGGCCATGAGGTGTCCGGCCAGATCGAAAAGATCGGCGAAGGGGTGGAGGGCTTTACCGTAGGTCAGAAGGTGACCATTCAGCCCCAGGTGGTGTGCGGCAAATGCTGGCCCTGCCGTCATGGCAAGTACAATCTGTGCGAAGAGCTGAAGGTCATGGGCTTCCAGACCACCGGTGTGGCTTCTCACTATTTTGCCGTGGACGCCAAAAAGGTCACTCCCCTGCCGGAGACGATGAGCTTTGACGAAGGTGCCATGATTGAGCCTTTGGCGGTAGCGGTTCACGCGGTGCGCCGGGCTGGCGACGTGGAGGGCAAGGATATCTGCGTGCTGGGCGCGGGCCCCATCGGCATTTTGGTGGCCCAGGTGGCAAAGGGTCTGGGTGCCCGGAAGGTGATGGTTACCGACGTCAGCGATGTGCGTTTGAAGAAGGCGGCCGAATGCGGGGCAGACGTGTGTGTCAACACACGGGACAAGGATTTCGGGGAAGCCTTTGTGGAGTGCTTTGGCCCGGATAAGGCGGATGTGATTTACGATTGCGCCGGCAATAACATCACCATGGGACAGGCCATACAGTACGCCAGAAAGGGCAGCACCATCATTTTGGTAGCTGTGTTCGCCACTCGGGGAGATGTGGATCTGGCGGTTTTGAACGATCATGAGCTGGATTTGAACACCTCTATGATGTATCGGAACGAGGACTATCTCACTGCCATTGATCTGGTGAAAGAGGGCAAGGTGCAGCTTAAGCCTCTGATCTCCAAGCATTTCCCCTTCCGGCAGTATCTGGATGCTTATAAATACATTGACGAGAACCGGGAGACCACCATGAAGGTGATCATCGACGTACAGGAGTGATCCTCCTGACACCCGGATGGATCGGCCAAGCTCTTTGGGGAGCCTGGCCGATTTTTTTGTGTTTTTGTTCTCTTTCTTGGATTTGCCCCTGGAAATTTTTTGTGGGTTTGCTATACTTAAGGGGAGAACAACGCCCCATGGTGGGCGGTCTTTTGGGAGGTAAGAAAAATGATGCAGCTGGGCGCTCAGTTATTCACCTTGCGGGATTACACACAGACGGCCAAGGACCTGGAATATTCTCTTTTCCAGGTGGCCCGGATGGGATACCGGACGGTGCAGATTTCCGCCATTGGTCCCATTCCGGCGGAGACAGTCCGGTCCATTTGTGACAAATACGGGTTACAGATTGTCCTGACCCACACAGATCCCAACCGGATTTTAAACGATACAGAGGCAGTGATTCGGGAGCATGAGATTATGGGATGCGATTACATCGGCATTGGCATGATGCCTCCCAAGTATCGCACCCCGGAATGGCTGTGGCACTTTGCCGATGACTATAAAGAGCCGGCCAAGAAAATTGCCGCAGCGGGAAAACTGCTCATGTATCACAACCACAACCTGGAATTCCAGAAGTTTGGGGGAAAGCTGGTTTTGGAAACCCTCATGGAAAGTTTTGCTCCCGACGAACTGGGCTTTACCCTGGACACCTACTGGGTGCAGATGGGAGGCGGAGACGTGTGTGAATGGATCCAGCGGCTCCAGGATCGAATTCCCTGCGTCCACTTAAAGGATATGTCCGTCCGGGGTATGGAGCCTATCATGGCGCCGGTGGGAGAAGGAAACCTGCCCTGGGAAAAGATCCTAAGAACTTTGGAGCAGGCGGGAAAAACCAAGTATCTTTTGGTAGAGCAGGATATCTGTGAAGGCAGCCCCTTCGACTGCCTGGAGACAAGCTACCGGAATCTCAACGCCATGGGGTATACATGAGAGACTTTTCCCAGCTTATGAATCCGGTGTGATTTAGTGTCAGAAAGGCGGAAAACGCATGGAACGGAACAAGCTGAGATTTGCCAATGTGCTGCGGGCCTTTGGGGTGCTTTGCTGGATTGTGGGTGCTTGCTGGGGCTGGGATGAAGGCAG
>UQQZ01000082.1 GCA_900543305.1 uncultured Oscillospiraceae bacterium | reverse complement strand
CCGCCATACCGATGGAAACCGTAAAGGCAAACCGGCTGATTCCCTCAGTGATCTTGGCTACGGGCAAGACGTCCCCTGCCAGAGTCATGGTGGCAGATCCGCAGACAGAGTAGACGGCGCCCATATACAGGCGGACTACAATCAATAAACCGAATACGGGGAAGAGAATGAAAGCGGGGAAGGAAAGGCAGAACAGCGCCAAGAAGAACAGATAGACGTGATAGCGGTTGAAGTTGTCCAGCAAATACCCGGCCACAGGACGGAATAAGATAGTTGCCACAGACATGGCGGTGAGCACAATGCCAACCTTGGACCCGGTAATGCCGATTTCCTGGCAATAGATGGGGATAATGGGGATAGAGGCATAGAAAGCCGCCAGTACCAGCAGGTTTGTGATAAATAGAAGAATGAATCTCCTATTCCAAATTTTTTCTGTTTTTTCCATGTAGACGAAACTCCTTTAACTCTGTGATAGTGCCAATATAGTGGCACTTGCCACTACTTAGCATAACACGGAAGAGACTTCCCGTCAATATCTGGTTGCAAATGCCACCAAAATAAGGTATAATCGGGGAAAAGGGAGGCGCGAGGCATGGCAGATTTCATGGATAGTCCTTTCAAATCGATTTCGATTTTATATCGGAAATCCCACATTTGGCTTAACAACGGGTGTGCCCAATATCACCTGACAGCAGCGCAGGCGTTGATCATTTTGATCCTGTGCGATTTTGACGGATTGACTCAGGACGACATCACCAAACGGCTTTCGTTGGACAAAAGCGTGATCGCAAAAACAGTGACCAAGCTGGAGGAGCTGGGATTTTTGGTGAGGACCACCAACGCCAAAGATAAGCGTACCTATGACATTCAGCCCACTGAAAAAGCCTGGAAAGTCTATCCCTTCATCCAGGAAGAGATCGACCGTTGTTTCCAAAAGATGACCCGGTCCATGACGGAGAAAGAGCGTCAAGAATTTCAGCGCCTGTTGCTGATGGCAGCGGAAGCCACCCTTGCGCTGGAGGATTGACCTTTGGAGGGAAGAATCCTGGAATATCTCTCAGAAAGAGGCGTCTCTTGACAAATGGCCTTTGGTGAGTATACTAAGTAACTAGTTACTTAATTGAAAAAGGAGGCGGGACGATGTCGGTTGAGATGCCTTTTGGTTTAAAGATTGCCATTGTAAACCGGGCCTTCCGGAAAAAGATGGATGAAAAGGCTTCGTCCATGGGTTTGACTTCAGTACAGCTGCGGGTGTTGGGATCCATAAGCCGTTTGGAAGCTTCAGGGGAACAGGAGGTCCATCAGAAGGATCTGGAGAAAATTGAGCATGTGACCCATCCTGCCATGACGAAGCAGCTTCAAAGGCTGGAGAGCAAGGGGTTTATCCAATGTGTTCCCAGTGCTCAGGACAAGAGGTACAAGAAGATCACCTGTACTGACCGAACCACGGGCATTCACAAAATGATCTTTTCCCAGGACGAAGAGGTTTTTTTGGAATTGTGCAGAAATTTCACCCCGGAACAACAGAAGACTTTCCTTCATATGGTGGATCAAATTCTGGAAACAGTAGATGCCAAGTGAAGGCCGCCCTTGCAAACGGATCCGAAAACAGTGGGGTGTGTTCTGAGTCGGTTTTGGAAAAGAGAGTACAAAAAGATCCCTTTCCTTGGGAGGAAAGGGATCTTTTCATTTTCTTTGCTTATTTGAAGTAGATCATGTTGTTGAGAAGGCGGCTCTGGGGACCGTAGAGCCATTGACCGTCCACATACAGGTTGGTAGAACCTCCGCCGTCCAGATTGATGGCATCGGTACAGCCAAGGGATACCATTATTTGGGAGAGTTTGGGGAGGTTGGTGGTGGCATTGAGGATTATCAGTTGTCCATCGGGCAGAATTCCCACACACGCCCGCACTGCGTTGCCCAAAGTGACGCCGTCATCAAATCCCTCAGCCCGGTAGGTGGAGGTATTGCCGTACACTTTGCCATCCTTCACCAATCTGGGACCGGCGCCCACAGAAAGGACCGGATCAAAGGGAAGTTCCTGGCCGGAGGCATCCACATATTGGCGGTCCAGGGTGACCGTCATACCCACTTTGCAGGAATCAAAGAAATTGCCTTCGTCAGCCCGGCGGGACCGCTGGCAGAGCACATAGCCATTTTGAGGAATATCCACGTTGGATACGTTGTGATAAACAGCAGTAATTGTGCCACTGGAATTGACCACAATGGCATCTCTGGCATAGAAGTTAATCTGCTTGCCCCAGTCTCGAGTCATAATCAACCGTGTGGCGTCTGCGGCGTGACTGGGCCACTTGTTGACACCCACCTTTCGCACGGTGGAGATGGCTCCGGAGCTGTCGGAAAGGGTGGCGTAATAGTATGTGGCAAAGCTCTCCACAAAGAACTCGCCGGAAGGGGCCATCACAAGGGCGGCTTTGGCGGGAGCTTTTTCGTTGTCTATGGTGAGTACCCGGCCGTCGTGGACCAGAGTGCCAACCGGGGTGTAATTGTTCATGTTAAAGAAAGCGCCGTTGACGGCAATGGTGGCTCCGGTGCGCTTTACCAGGGAGGTGACGCTCTCCCGGCCGTCCACCATATTCTGTCCCAGAGCCACCCCGGCTGTAAAGCGGTTGGGGGAGAAGACCACAGCCCGCACCGGCACATTATTGACCCGCTTTTGCAAAATGGAGTAGCTGCCGGTTTCGCAATTGTTTAAAAACTTGTAGCAGATGGTGGCTGCTTCCGCCCGGGTAGCCCGTCCGGAGGGGCGAAAACTTCCAGTTCCCGCGTCTCCGTTGAGGACGCCAGACTGTTGGCAGAGACGGACGCTTTCCAGGGCCCAGGAAGCAATTTTGGACTGGTCACGGAATTGGGTGACGGATTGCAGTTTGGGAAACTGACGTCCGGTACTCTTGGCAAAATTCTTGATCATGACGGCGGCTTCCTGCCGGGTCACAGCCTGATCCGGCCGGAAAGTGCCGTCTTCATAGCCGTTTACCACACCGGTTTCCGAGGCCCAGTTCACATAGCAGTTGGCCCAATGGCGGGTGGACACATCCCGGAAATTGCCGCGGAAGGTATACTGTGCCAGATCGCTGGAGGACAGAGAAGCCCTGGCCAGCATGGTGACAAAAGCGCCTCGGGTCAGGGTGGCTTGGGGGGAGTAGTAGCCGTTTCCCGTGCCGTTGAGGATGCCATCGTCGGCCAGACTGTTCACGGCTTGACGGTACCAGGCATTGATGGGCACATCTCGGAAATAGGCAGCTTGTGCCCGAAGGGGCAGGCTGGTACACAGGATGACAGCGCATAATCCCACGATCATTCCCCGCAAGGGGATCCTTTTTTTCATAAAAATCTCCTCCTCTTTTCCAGATCCGTTGGATTCAATATAGCACAATTGACTAAAAAAATCTACCTTTTACCACGGAAAATGAAAAAATAGGCCGATCTGCATTTTGGATTTGCATTTTCTCCAGCCTTCCTGTAATATAGATGCTGCAAGGAATTCCTCAAACTTTTTCTATGGGAGGGTAAGCATATGATTTGTCCCAAGTGTGGAAGGACGTTTCCTGATGGCACCCAGTGTCCCTGTGGTGCGCCGGTGTTGTCCAGCAATCCTGCGGTAAACATCATCAAGACGGTGGGTTCCTCACCGCTGTTTTTGGCTGCGACGATTTTGTACTCGGTGATGATTCTGCTGAATTTATTCACGTCGTTTGGCGCTAGTGCCGCCATGGATGAACTTTACTATTACGGGGCAAATGCCGGGGTGAATCCCGAAGTGTTCTACCCGGTGATGGACATGGTAGAGAGCAGTTCTTTGGTGGGAATCGTGCTTTCGTCCATCCCCAGCATTCTCCTGGTGGTGGGTATGTGGATGACCTATGTCACCTGCCGCAATACCCAAACCGGCAATATTTCCACCGCAGGATTGACCATCTGCAAAGTGCTCAGCTACATCACTCTGATTTTAACCTGCGTGTTGGTGGCAATTGGCTTGGTGGTGCTTGTGATTGTTGTGGTTGCTGCTGGATCTTCTGTAAGCATGTATAATTCCGGTTATGGAATGGGAATAGAAGAGAGCACCGCCATGGCCGGCGTGATGACTTTGCTGGGTGTTGTGGTGGTCATAGCCTTTGCGTTGTTGGCCCTGTATGTGGCTTTTGAAATCTGCGTGATCAAGACCATCAACCGGATCAAGGGTTCTGCTCTCAACGGCGCTCCTGACAACCGGATTCCCCGGTTTCTGACTGGGATTTTGATGGTGTTCGGCGTCCTTGGAGGACTGGGTGGATTGATCTCCCTGTTTTTGACCCCTGTGGCAGGATTGGCCTCTCTGGCCGGTTCCGCCTCCATGATTCTGGTATCCCTGGCGTTGGGACGGTACCGGAATCTGATGACCATGTTGATTTTCCCGCCGGTGCAGCCGGTTTATCCCCAGAACATGCCGCCCTATCAATCTGGCGGCCCCAATGGAAATTATCCCCAATAACGACAGTTGAGAAGGAGACCCCTTGGCGGGTCTTCTTTTTTTACCTGACAACATGAAGAGACCTCCCCCTGAGCTGGGGAGGTCTCCACGCTTTCGCAAAACTTATAATCAAAGAAAAGAGGATGTCATCACTCGATGACGCGGACTTTTACAATGGGGTCCATGGCGCCCAAAGAGCGCACCGCATCGGGGGTCAGATCACCGGAAACATCCAGAATGGAGTAGGCGTATTCCCCCCGGGATTTGCTCTGCATGTTTTCAATATTGATTCCTGCTTCGCCGCAAGCAGAGGCCAGAAGGGCAATGGTGTTGGGCACATTTTTATGAACCAGGCAAATCCGGCGAGTGCCGGGTTCCCGAGCCATGGAGATGGCGGGCATGTTGACGGAATTTTGGATGTTGCCGTTTTCCAGGTAATCTTTCATCTGATCCACGGCCATACGGGCGCAGTTGTCCTCACTCTCGGGGGTGGAGGCGCCCAAATGGGGAATGGCAATCACATTTTCCACACCAATCAGGCTGTCATCGGGAAAATCTGTGGCGTATGCTGCCACTTTTCCGCTGGCCAGAGCTTCCAGCAAAGCGGGGGAGTCTACCAAACCGCCCCGGGCAAAGTTCAGAATGCGAACCCCATCCCGCATTTTCTGCAAGGTTTCTCCATTGACCATCCCTTTGGTTTCAGCGGTCAAGGGCAGATGGAGGGACAGGTAATCCACATTGGCATAGAGTTCTTCCAAGGACAGGGAACGATGGATGGAGCTGGATAGATGCCAGGCAGACTCCACCGACAGGAAAGGATCATACCCGTAAACTTCCATTCCCAGCTGGCAGGCGGCGTTGGCCACCAAAATGCCGATGGCGCCAAGCCCCACTACACCCAGCCGTTTTCCTTGGATTTCCGGTCCGGCAAAGGCACTCTTGCCTTTTTCCACCAGTTTTTCTACTTGGTCTCCCTGACCCTTCAAAGTCTTGACCCAATCCATGGCGGGACCAATTTTCCGGGAGGTGAGGAACAGAGCGGCCAAAACCAGCTCTTTCACTGCGTTGGCGTTGGCGCCGGGCGTGTTGAATACAACGATGCCCTTTTCAGAGCACTTGGCCACGGGAATGTTGTTTACGCCAGCTCCCGCCCGAGCGATGGCCAGCAGCCGGTCTTCCAGTTCCATATCGTGCATGGAAGCGGAGCGGACCAAAATCCCATCGGGGTGGTCCATTTCCGGGGAGAAGGTATAGGCTTCCCCAAAGCGTTTTGTGCCGATGGGGCTGATTTTGTTGAGGCAAAGAATCTTGTACATGGCAGTTCTCTCCTTTTCCGTGGGGGGACTCACTTATTTTCCCGTTCAAACTTGGCCATGAAGTCCACCAGTTTGGCGATGCCTTCCTCAGGCATGGCGTTGTAGATGGAGGCTCGCATACCTCCCACACTTCTGTGGCCCTTCAAATTCACAAACCCAGCTTCCGTGCTCTCCTTGACGAACTTGGCGTCCAGATCCTTGTCACCGGTGACGAAGGTCACATTCATGATGGAACGGCTGTCAGGATCGGCACAGCCCTTAAACAAGGTGGAGCTATCCAAAAAGTCATACAGGACTTTTGCTTTCCGCACATTGCGCTTTTCCATTTCCTCCAGGCCGCCAATATCCTTCTGGATCCACTCCAAAACCAGTTTGCAGATGTAAATGGGCCAGCAGGGAGGCGTGTTGTACATGGAATCGTTGTCAGCCATGACCTTGTAGTTGAACATGGTGGGAGTGCAAGCCATGGGTTCTCCCAGCAGATCTTCCCGGACAATGACAATGGTAAGTCCCGCGGGAGCTACGTTTTTCTGGGCGCCAGCGTACAGAACTCCAAACTTGGTCACGTCGATGGGCTTTGACAGGATGCAGGAAGAAATATCTGCCACCAGAGGCACGTCACCTGTTTCCGGCAGTTGATTCCACACGGTGCCGTAGATGGTGTTGTTCATGCAGATGTGGAAGTAATCCGCGTCCGGCCGAAATTCTCCGGGATCCAAGGCGGGGATGTGGGAGAAATTGTCATCTTTGGAAGAGGCCACCACTTTACAGTCGCCGTACCGGCTGGCTTCCTTGTAGGCTTTGGTGGAGAATTGTCCCGAGAGGACGTAGTCGGCTTTGCCAGACTTGGTCATCAGGTTCATGGGAACCGCGGCAAATTGAGAAGATGCGCCGCCTTGCAGGAAGAGCACCTTGTAGTGATCCGGGATCCCCATCACTTCCCGCATCAAGCTCTGGGTACTCTGGAAGATGCCGTCGTAAATCTTTGACCGGTGGGACATCTCCATGACGGACTGGCCGCTGCCCTGGTAATCCAGCATTTCAGCAGCAGCCTGCTTTAAAACGGGCTCAGGCAGCATCGAGGGTCCGGCAGAGAAATTGTACACGCGAGACATGGTTAGACCTCCTCTTAACGATTTATCATTGTAAACCGATAAAGTATTTTTACCATTATAACGGCTTCCCTTCAAAAAGGCAAGAAAAAAATAAATTTTTCTGTAAAAATGTTTTTTTGCAGCAGATTTGCCAAAACAGTGTCAGGCAGTTAAGACAACTTTAATAGGGCAGTGTCCCAAAGAGATTTGGGGCCAGAATTCCCGTCATCAGAACTTTTTCGGAAAGTTGTACGAAATCATTTGTCATCTTGTCAAGAATATGGTATAATGAGCGTGCATTTACTGTAGAGAGGGAATCCCGCAGCAGCGGCTCCCAGAACATTTCTATGTAGGGACTATTCCCGGCCAGGAAAACGCACAGGAGGAAATTTTATGAAGGTTAAGGACATTGTGGATATCCTGAAGGCCCAGGTTCTCAACGAGGGAAACATGGAAGAAGAAGTGAAAACCGCTTGCGGCAGCGACATGATGAGCGATGTGTTAGCCTTTGTCAAAGACCAGTCGGTGCTGCTCACCGGGTTGATGAATCCCCAGGTGGTGCGCACGGCGGAAATGATGGATATGCATTGTATTGTCTTTGTCCGGGGAAAGAATATCGACCCCAACGTGGTGGAGCTAGCCCGGCAGAAGGAGATCACCGTACTGGCATCCCCCTATCGGATGTTTACGGCGTGCGGGCTGCTTTATTCCAATGGGCTGCGGGGAGGCTGCGAAATTAAATGAGCATGTTACACTTGACCTATCAAGTTCCCGGGGATGATTTTACCCGGGCAGGGGAAGCGTCGGGGGACGTGAAGCACAAGCTGAAAAAGCTGGGCTACGAACCGGATGCGGTGCGTCGGGGTTCCATTGCCATGTACGAAGGGGAAATCAATATGGTGATCCACGCCGGAGGCGGGGAGGCCATTGTGGACATTGACCCGGATCGGGTGGATATCCTTCTGGAGGATCACGGCCCGGGGATCAAGGATGTGAGCCAGGCCATGCAGGCCGGATGGTCCACAGCCCCGGACAATGTGCGCGCCTTGGGCTTTGGCGCGGGAATGGGTTTGCCCAACATGAAGAAATATACCGACGAAATGGAGATCGATTCCGTTGTGGGAGAGGGCACAAAGGTGCGCATGACGGTGTTTCCCGGTAGAAAAGAGGAAGGAAGATAGCGCGCTGCCTTTTCCGCGCTGTCCAGGGAGGTACGCAACGTGGCTGAATTTTATCATTCTGTCACACTGAACGAGGAGAAATGCGTAGGCTGTACCAATTGCATCAAGCGATGTCCCACGGAAGCCATTCGGGTTCGTGGGGGAAAAGCGGTCATCGCCTCTGAGAGGTGTATCGATTGCGGGGAATGCATCCGTATCTGTCCCCATCACGCCAAGCGAGCCCGGCACAGCCACCTTTCCCAGCTCAGTGACTTTACATATACAATTGCTTTGCCCGCGCCGTCCCTGTACGGGCAGTTCAACAATTTAGATGATATCGATTATGTGCTCACGGGCCTGAAGGCCATGGGCTTTGACGACGTGTTTGAAGTATCCCGGGCGGCGGAGCTTGTCAGTGAGGCCACTCGGAAGCTGATGGATGCCGGCATGTTGAAGCGGCCGGTGATCAGTTCGGCCTGTCCTGCCGTGGTGCGGCTGATCCGGGTGCGTTTCCCGGATCTCTGTGACCATGTGCTGCCTTTGAAGTCTCCCATGGAGACTGCCGCCGCCATTGCCAAAGGGGAAGCCGTCAAGAAAACCGGGCTTAAGCCCCAGGAGATCGGCTGCTTTTTCATCACCCCCTGTCCTGCCAAGGTGACGGATATCAAGATGCCTCTGGGCATTGAAAAATCCATGGTGGATGGGGCTATTGCCATCAGCGAGGTGTTCCCGGAGCTTTCCCACAAAATGGACCATCTGGAAAAAGTGGAGCCCCTTTCCAACTCTGGCATCATCGGTGTGGGCTGGTCCACCAGCGGTGGGGAGGCAGCGGCGCTTCTCAACGAGAAATATCTGGCCGCAGACGGAATTGAGAACGTGATCCGGGTGTTGGAGGAGATCGAGGATGAACGGATTGGAGACCTGGATTTCATCGAGCTCAACGCCTGTGCGGGGGGCTGTGTAGGAGGTGTTCTCTGTGTGGAGAATGCTTATGTGGCCAAAGCCAGGATCCAGCGGCTCCGGAAATATTTGCCTGTGTCTCAGAACCATTTGAAAGGCGGTCCCATACCCAACCTGATGGAGTGGGAGGAGAGCCTGGAATTTTCCGATGTGCTCACCCTTTCCAGTGATCTGAAGGAAGCCATGCAGATGATGGTGAAGATCGACCAGATCGAGCAGGAATTCCCGGGATTGGATTGTGGGGCCTGCGGGGCGCCTACCTGCCGGGCCTTTGCGGAAGATGTGGTGAAAGGGGTATGCAAAGCCACCGACTGTATTTTTGTATACCGGAAGCAGATGAAGAAGATGGCCAGTACCTTGACCGAATTGGAAGAAAGCATGGTGCGTTTTTCCAGAGAGGGACCTGACCAGGATGAGGAGGATACGCAATGACCGCTAAGGAATTGGCCGCCACTTGTGGATGGACCCTGTTGGCTGGGGGAGAAGGAGAAGAAAACCAGGCGGACGGCTGCTATATAGGAGACCTGCTCAGCTGGGTCATGGCAAGAGCTCAGTCGGGCAATGTGTGGATCACGGTAATGGGCAATGTAAACGCCATCGCTGTAGCCACCCTGACCGACGTGTGCTGCATCGTTCTGACGGAAAATGCCACCCTGGATGCAGACGCTGCTCAAAAGGCGGAGATGCAGGGGATTCCGGTGTATGGATGCACGGCCAACAGCTATGATACTGCCATCCAGGTTTACAAGGCGCTGCAATGAACCGGTACCGCTACGATTTCCATATCCACTCCTGTTTGTCTCCCTGCGGGGACAACGACATGACTCCCAACAATCTGGTACAGATGGCATTGCTGTCAGGCTGTGAGGTGATTGCCCTCACGGACCATAACACCTGCCGCAATACGCCGGCAGCGGTGGAGGCAGGAGAGCGCAACGGCTTATTGGTGATTCCGGGAATGGAGCTGTGCACTTCCGAGGAAGCCCATGTGGTTTGCCTGTTTGAAACCCTAGAGGGCGCCTTGGAATTTGACCGATATGTCTACGATCACATGCCCCATGTACCCAACCGTCCGGAGATTTTCGGGGAACAGCGGATCCTCAACGGAGAGGACGAGCTGGTGGGAATGGAAGAGAATCTGTTGCTGGTGTCCTCCTTTATCAGTGTGGATCAGGTGGTGGCGCTTGTGAGAGAATACGGTGGGGTGGCATTTCCCGCCCATGTAAACCGGGATTCCTACAGTGTGATTGCCTCTCTGGGCGCCCTTCCTCCGGAGGCTCATTTTACTGCTGCGGAAGTGACCCGGGACTGCGATCTGGAACAGTTTCGGAAGCTTCACCCGGAATTGGAGGACCTGCGAATTTTCCGGGATTCCGACGCC
>UQQZ01000081.1 GCA_900543305.1 uncultured Oscillospiraceae bacterium | reverse complement strand
CGTCGGCCTCCCACAGCTCCACGCCTTTGTCGAGGCGACCGGCCAGAAGCGGCGTCGGCTTCGTCCCCGAAAGCCCTGCGCCGTGCACCACGATGTAGTCGTAATCGCGGCGCTTCGGCAGCCGTCGGTACAGCCACGAATACAGCAGCAGCGCCGCGAACGTGAATGCCACGTACGAGCCCTCCATCAGCACGAGCAGATAGAGCGCCAACAGCAGCGGAGGCGCCTGGACAAGCAGCAGCACCGCCGGAATGGCCGACAGCCAGAACGCTTTGTTTTTGATTCTTGCCATCCAGTTGATTTTCATCACGTTTTCCTTCCTTTCTTCCAACCAAAGTCCTATTTTCAGAAGGATGTAAAAGATCCCTCCGCCTACCACATTCACATGGGCCTCCCTTCCGCCAGGAAATCCCCCGTTTTCAGCAGTTCATCGTACACCCTCCCGATGTTGGCCACTGCGTGGACACACCTCGAATTTTTGTACTCCGGGTGGGATTTGCAGTAGCTTTCGTAGGCGTCTATCTCCGCCAGGATGTCGATAAAGTCCTCCCGGGTGTGGCGCTGGCCCCGGAGCAGCTCCGTGTTGAACGCCAGGATCCTGGCCCGGTGCTGGTCTGCGGCCCGCCGGTCATCCGCCTGGATGTGGGCCTCCAGCTTTGTTTTGGTCTCCCCCAGCTCCCTGAGCACGTCCCCGTTGAGCGCCCTGCCGATGGCCCGTGCAAGGGCGGTCCAGGGGTCCAGCTTGATGGGGGAAATCTGGATCAAGGTCAGCAGAGCCGCCAGCCCAAAGCCTCCCTGAAGTAAGTAGTTGAGCTCCAAAAAATCCCCTCCTCAGTCCGTTCCGGTCAGGGCTTCCGTCACGCCGGACTCTGCCGCCAGCTGCTCCTGGATCTGCCGGAGGGTGTAAGTAAGAT
Organism: uncultured Oscillospiraceae bacterium; assembly: GCA_900543305.1. Lineage (GTDB taxonomy): Bacteria > Bacillota > Clostridia > Oscillospirales > Acutalibacteraceae > Acutalibacter. The sequence continues at coordinate 10,082 of UQQZ01000081.1, read as the reverse complement.
CCTGTTTTCCCGCGATCGTCACCCTGTCCCCGTCCGTATAAAGGGTGTTTGTGCCGGGCAGGGCCGGGATAGGCTGTGGGGTGCCCTCAAAGGCCTCGGGCGTGGCCAGCTGGTAAGCGATGGTTACGGGGGTACCGGCAGCGTATTTGGCGGCGAGGTAGGATTTGAAGGTTTCTAAATTTTTATCAAAACTAGCAGTAATATCTGCCCCAAAAAACAGCGCTCTATTTTGATTTATCCATACTTTGCTTGGACTATAGCCATAGCTGTAATGAGAGCATATCCCAACATATGTCACAACCGAGCTAGAAACAGCAGAGGTTATAATAAATTGGTCAGCATAAAGCATCCAATCCTCTTGGCCGGTAAGCACGATTCCTTCCCATATCTTTTCTCCTTTATCAGTCACCACATCCACTGTCCCACCATACACCGTTTCCGGAAGCGTGATGTCATAGGTGTCTCCTTGGTAGGGTTCGTAGGAAGTAGGGGTGGAACTGAGTTCTAGTTGAATTCCCGGTAATAATTCGTCAAATACTATGCTCGAAAATTCTTCTGCAAAAGCTGGTAACACATATAGATTAAAATATATAGGTTCTATAGTTTTAGTAAATGTATAACTTTTTAAAATTGTGGATTTATCACTTCCTGAATTTCCGAATTTGGTATTTGGGGATGCTGTTCCTGGAACATTTCCAACATAAAACGCAAAGTTTCCATTATATTCGGATTTATAATCCTTATACATATTATTTTTTTGTACAGATAATGTATACTGAGCGTTATCTGGAATTTTAAGCTCATAAGACCAATATGACTTAGTTTGGTTCCACGCATTTTCATTTTTAAGAATTTCAACATCAAGCAAATTTTTCCCACACCTCGTCAAAGTCAAGCTATCCCGTCCGCTGATAGGCCGTACATTCTCGGGGCTTGGATCCCCTTCTCCGGCCTGGATAGGTCCAAAGTTTACCTTCACATCCAGGGGATAGCCCTCCACCGGCTGGCAGGTGACAGGGTTGCCTTCTGCGGTAAAGGCCGGGCAGAGGGCGTCCACGATTTTCCGGGAGCTCCAGGCGGCGGTGGAGGTTACGGCGTCATCCTCCAGCTGCACGCCATCTTTGCCAGGCTGGCCCTGAGGGATGCCCAGGCTCAGCACCGGAGCTTCCGGGGCGCCGGAAAGCTCTGCCGTGGCGGGCTCTCCCGGATCCAGGGTAGTGACCTCCCCCATGGTCAGTTCCGGGGCAGCACCCGTGGAGCCGGTTTTGCCCTGGGGCAAGCCCAAGTTCAGGGTTTGGGTGGGAGACGCTCCGGTGATCTCCGCCGTGGCAGGCTGGTCCGGGGCCAGGGTGGTGACCTGCCCCACCTGCAGGATGTTGGCCGGGCCCGGGTCACCAGTGGGACCGGGTTGCCCGGTTTTGCCCTGCGGGATGCCCAAGTTCAGCACGGGTTTCTCCGGGGTTCCCGACAGCTCCGCTGTGGCAGGCTCTTCCGGATCCAAGGTAGTGACCTTCCCCACTGTCAGCTGTGGAGTGGGGCCGGTGGGGCCAGGTTCACCGGTTTTCCCCTGGGGAAGCCCCAGATGGAGTACCTGGTGGGGAGACTCCCCAGTCAATTCCGCCGTGGCGGCCTCTTCCGGGGCTAAGGTGGTGACTTCTCCCATTACCAGCACATAGGCGGGCCCGACAGGACTCACTGGCACCGGGAGCTGGCTTTCCCCATAGGAGGAGGTTTCCAGGTTCCACAGCAGCCAGAAGCCGTTTTCGCCGGGAATGGGCGGATGGGCGTTCAGCTCCTTGATGGCTTTCTCCGCCTGGGAAAACTCTGTGGGCAAAGTGGGCCAGGTGCCGGGACCCACCAGGGACCGGGAAATGTACACGGACACGATGTTGGTGTGCTGGACCTGCTCCCCTTTTGTGCCCCGGATCTGGATATAAAAAGAGCCGGGCACCGCCAGATTTTCGTCATTTAGGGTGATATACGCCCCACGATCTGCCAGGGTCAGGGGCCAGACGTCGTAGTGGGAGCCGTCCTGGATCAGGGCGTCCCAGGTCCATCCTTGGGGCAGATCTCCGGTGACCCAAAGCTCCTGGGACTCGTTGTCGTACTGATACCCCAGCAAGGCGGTATCTTTGGAGATCACCCAATTGTCAAAGGACAGTTTCATGCTTCCGCCTCCTCAGAATACAGGTCCCAGGTGCCGGTTTCGTCTAGGGGATCGTCCTGGTTGTTGTTTTTATTGGACTGGTACAGGGTTCCTTCCCGGTCCACCACGTCCCCTTTGTGGTAGGCGTCCTTGTTGCTCAAGGGCTTGGTCCAAAGGGGGTACCCCGTGTTCCCCATGCCGATGGCCTGGTAGGTTTCCCCGTCCGAATCAGGGGTTGCCGTGGCCTTGTGGGTTTTCAGCACCCGGTACAGCTGGGGATCCCCCAGGGAGTTTTCCCCAAACCGGAGGATCTGGTCCTTTTTGTACTGGGTATCCACTTCCCAAGCCGGGTACAAACTGGCCACTTCCATCATGGCCGTGTCGGTTCCAAAGACTTCCGTGTTGTGCTGCACCAGCAGCTGGATGGCCCGGCGCAGTTCCCGGGCTTTCTGTTCTCGATTCATCCTCATTCCTCCCTCAAATTTTAAAATCTCAGTTGTAGTACCCCTCCGCGATGACACTGACAAACCCGGTGGTGGTCACATTGTTGGTCCGCACCAGGTAGCAGGTGGGAGGGTAACTTCTCAGGTTGGTTTCGTTTTCCAATACGGGCCAGACCAGCGCCCCGTTGAAGTTGGTGGCGTAGTAGGCCATGGACACCGTGGGCGTACTCAAAAACCGTTTGGGATAGGGGTAGCTTTGCTCGTTGTAGGCTTCCCCGGAACGGTACAGGCTTCCCATGGTGGTGCCGGTGGCGATATTGCTCACCGGTATATTTCCCCAGATCCGCATCCTGCCGCTGGCATAGATTTCCCACTTCCACACACCGCTGGATCCTGTGCTCTCGATGGAATCCTTGATGCCCGGGATATCTCCGGGGACATGCTCGTGGTCCTCCGGGGGAAATGCTTGGGGCTTATCGGTCAGGTCGTACCAGGAGGTGGTGCCCGGATCCCCTTTTCCCCCGGTCTTTCCCTGGGGGATGCCCAGGTGTAGGGTCTGATTGGGGGCCACCCCGGTGATCCGGGCCGTGGCGGCGCTGTCAGGGGACAGAGTCTCCACCGTGCCCACCGCCAGAGTGTTGGCAGGCCCTGCGGAGCCTACGGCGCCCTGGGGAAGCCCCAGATGCAACGTTTGATTGGGTGCTTCCCCGGTGATTTCCGCCGTGGCGGCACTGCCGGGTGGGAGTGTTTCCACCGTCCCCACCTCCAGGGAGTTGGCTGGGCCCGCAGCGCCGGCAGGTCCCTGTATTTTTTCCCCATTGACCCAGCCCTTTGTCTCGGTGTAGGTGTACACGTCGTAGGGGGGCGCGGGGCCCACATAGTAGTTATCCCCGGGCTCAGGATCCGGCACGGCCTCCTCCAAAAGGGCCTGGGTATCATATTGGTCCAATACAGTCAGCCCCGTACCGGGCGGGCCTTGCTCCCCCTGAGGGCCGGGGGATCCCCCTTTGGCAAAAAGGCCCCAGTAGTTGGAATCCGTGGGCGGGTTGCCGGTGGTTTCCCGGAGGGCGATGTAGGTGTCCCCCTGATACCCCGCCTGGTTCAAGGGCTGGTAGGATTTCTCCGGGTCGTACTCCCCGGTATAGACAAAGTTGGACACCGCCGACTGTATGCCGGCAATGGCCTTTTCATAGGTTGCTTTCACTTCGTCCAGGTAGTGGGGGTCAGTGATCAGGTCCGCCAAAGGGCCCAGGTCGTCGGTGGAGGCTACGGCGCCTTCCAAGTCACAGGGGGCCACAAACAGCAGGATATTTTCCCACCGGGTCTCCGTCCGGCTCTCCCCCTCGCCGGAAATCGTCTGGATAAAAACGGGGCACACCCCGGGACAGGCGCAGGCCTGGAGAGACAGGGTAAAAGTCACGGAGCCGGTGGACGCCTGGCAGTCCATCACCACCAAAGTGTGGTCGGGCTTGCACACATAGGCGTAGGCGGTGTCATCGCTTCCCACGGCAGGGGCTCCCGATCCGTCCCGGAGATAGATGAGAAAGGTCCGGGCCCCCGCTTCCCCTTGGACGGCGTTCAGCCGCAGGGGCTGGGTATCGTATCCGGATATCAGGGTGTATTCTTCCGTCATAGCATTCTCCTTTCAGCCCATCACCAGGCCGGCGATGGTGTCGGTGATGTCTCTCTGCCGGCTGCCCACCCCGATGGAAGTGACCCGGTCTCTCAGGACATCGTAGGTCAGGGACACCACAGTGGCGTCCACCGTCAATCCCAAGGGAGTGCAATAGATGCGCCCGGGCTCCCCCAGCTCGAAGGTGTTGCCCTCCTGGGGGATCTGCTCCACGCTGATCTCCCGGGGCAAAGGGTTCCAGGGGTGGGTTTCCAGCCATTGGTCGATGACGGACTGGAGGGTGGACAGGTCCAGCTCCCGGTCCAGGCCGTCGTAGTAGTCCCCCAGGTTGATGGCCTGGATCCTCCGGTAGCCCGAAAGCTCCGCCGGCAGGTTCGAAAGAGGATAAACTTCCAGGTTATGGGAATACATCTCCTGGTCCACCATGTAGTAGGGCAGAATGTGGGTGTAAAAGTCCGTGGCGTCCTCCGAGCTGGAAAAGTCCAGCATGTCCCTGCCGTACCGGATGGTAAAGGACGGGGCTGTCCAGGAGGGTGGCAGCTGCCAGATCCGCATCCCGAAGGTCAGGTAGTCCAGCAGATAGCCCCGGTCCTTCACCGCGTCCAAGACGGCCTGCTTCAAGGTGACAGGCTGGGTGTAGTCGGCGGCATTGAGGGCCATGTCATCCGTGTACCCCACCACGGAGAACTGGCCCATCTGTCCCCCGTCCACCTGGGAGATGGCCTGGGTAAGGGCCTGGTACCAAGGGAAAAATCCCACGGAAGCGTAGTTTTGCCCGTCGTGGGCGGAAAAGGGGGCTGCCAGGATAGTCAGGGCATTGTAGCTCAGGTGCACCCCGTGAACTTGGAGGGACCCATCCAGTCCCTGCCACAGCTGGTCGATGCGAAAATACTGGTCTCCCATCCGTCCCCCTGCCGGGCAGCGGAGCCACCGGTTCAGCGCCAGAGCTTGGGCGTTTGCCCCCTTGCGGGGATAGGTCAGGTCCAGCTCGAACATACCGTCGGTATCCCGGCGGACCGTACCCTCCAAAGCGTCCGGCAGCATTCCCAGGGCGTCTTCCTGGGCAGGGGCCTGGGACAAGGCCAGATGGGTCCCAGTGTAGGCGTAGATCATAATTCCCTCCAATAGGGCGTCAGAGAGGTGGAAGAGATTCCCGACGCGCCCACGGTCACTTTGTTTTTCCCGGGCCAGAGCACAGGGAACAAGTCCAGCTGGGCCGTGGGGATCATGGGCTTTCCCGGCAGATCCGACCGGACGGTTTGGGTGTCGCTGTTTACCAGCACCGTGCCTCCCAAAAGGTTGGTGGGGATCCCGGTCAGCTGCTGAGAGTAGGTCTCCCCTTCTTCTCCCTCCACCGTCAAGGTGATGGGCTGCTGACTCCACTGGATCCCCAGGTGGATGGCAAACGTGGGCAAAGCCTCAAAGGCGGTGGGGTTGTAGACCTCCGTTTCCTGGCCGTTTGCCAATTCCAGCACCTCCTCCCCGGAAAGCAGATACCGGTAGGGTTTGGCGGAAAATTCCAGATTCATCCGGGAAAAGAGCTTCCAGTCGTTTGTCACCGGCAGCCCGGACAGATAGGCTGCCATCCGGTAGTGGGTCAGGTCGTAGTCGTCGTTAAGGCGGAAATAGGTCCCCTGGTCTTTTTGGAGCCAGGCTTTCACGCTGCCCACCCAGCCGGTCATGTCCTGGGGTCTGGGGGCTTTCAGGTAGACGTTGTACTGGACAGGCACCAGCTCATAGCCAGTCCGCTCATAGAGGGGCCCGTCCCTGCCCGGCACCTGGTAGGTCTCAAACTGCGGGGCAGCCCCGTCCAAAATCTGCTTGCTCTCGATCCTCAGCCCCAGATCCAGGCTGGAGATCCCCTTAAAATAAAAGGCCTTATTTGGTCCTGCCATACGCCGCCTCCTTGCTCCTTACCTCCCGGTCCATCTCCCGCACAAATTCACGATACAGCTGCCGGCCGTTGGTCGTTTGGGTTTGAATGGTTACCGCCCCTTTCTCCCAGTGATATTCCCGCCGGTTGTCCGTAGTCTGATGGATTACCGACTCCCGGATCGCTTCTCCTCTTGCCCTGCCTTGTTCTGCGGCGAAGGCGTTAAGCCTTTCCCCCGCCTCATACCACAATTCCAGGGCCCGGTCCCGATGATTTTCCAAAGGAATGACGGCCTCGTCTCCCGCTTCGCCAATGACAGCCAGCTGAGGCTCTTCCACAATGCCGCCCTCGGCGTACATGGCGTATCCGTTGCGGTTTCCTACCGGTGCGTAGGACACATAGGCCGTCAAGGGATTCCTGTTCCAATAAGCCTGGGCGTTGTACCAAGCTATACGGGAGTCTGGTGTTTCAATGGTGGGAGGGCCCACGGTGGAGCCGGAAATCTCCGCGTCCATTTCTGTCATGGATTCGCTGGCTGCGTCCGCAGCCTGAGACTTCAGCTCTCCGGTATTATCCCTTACACCCCGTGCGGCTTCGCTGACCATATACTTGCCGTTTTCATACACCAGGCCATACTGAGCTGCAATGCCCTGGACAAGCTCCTGGGGAAAATCTTGACCATATTGGTTGAGCATATCCGCCACATAAGCAGCGTTGTCGTTGGTTGCAGTCTCCAGCTGGGTCCACATGCCGGTGTTGGAATCATACACCAGCCCGGCATATTCTTCCAAAGCAGCCGCCAGTTCCTCGGGAATTGCCTGGCCGGCGTTCTTGGCCTCCTCCAGGGCTTCGAGTTTTTCCGGGCTGCTGGCAATCTGCAAGGCAAGCACCGCATACATGCTGTCAGTGTTTCCCACCATTGCTTCCCACAGAGAGATATTGGCAAGACCTTCGCTGACGCTTTCCGGAACAGCTTGACCGGCGGCCAGGCACTGATCCCGGATGGCCTGAAGTTGTTCTTTTTGGGGCTTCAAGCTCTCAAGCATATCTTGTACAGCTGAGAACGCCCCGCCGCTTAATTTTGGAAACATTTCCTCAAACTTGTAAAAGCTATTTTGTAGTTCAAATCCTCCCTGCTCAAATGCTTCCGCAAAACTCCCGGCAAAATCGCTGGTCAGGTCATATATTTTTTCTCTCTCCGACTCCAGTTCTTTCTCGAATGTTCCCGTGATCGTGCTAAAGGCAAAGTTAAAACCTATGTTGATGGACTCCCCTACGTTCTGGGCGGTGGCGGCTTCAATCTGGGCCCGGGCATCCTGCCGTACCTTGTCCGCAAATTCCTGAGTGGCGCCGTTGTCCAGCAGTTCCTGATACTGGAACTCCACCGCAGTCAGTGCCGTGATTTTTGTCTCCTCAGCGCTGTCCATCAGTTCCTGGGTGTTTTTGCTGATCTCCTCGTTTAAGCGATTGAAGCTGTCCTGGTCAATGCCAAAACCGCCGGCGGTGTACTCAATCTGAAGGTTGGACAGCCTGGCACGCTGTTCCGCATTCTCGATATCTGTCATGATCCCGCTCATCTGGTCCAGGATCTTCTGGATGTCCACCCGGTCTTGGGCAAAGGTGTTGTTTTCAAAGGCGTCGTTGACCTTCTGGGCCAGCTCCTCCCCCAACTCGGTCAGCTTGTCCTGGGCCTTGGTGAGATAGGTGCTGGAAAACTGGGAGAGGGAGTCCCCTGTCGCGTCTCCTTCTCCGAAGGTGGCGTCCAGGGCCAGACTGATGCTGTACCCCTGCTGGGAAAGGTACTCTCCGGCGCTCTGGGTGAAAGCTTCCATCTGGGACAGGTAACTGCTTTTCTCCTCCTCGGTAAGGGTCAGCCCCACGTCCACCTTCCAGTTGAGTTTGTTCAGTTCTTCCAGAGCCGATTCCATTTCCCCTTGAAACTGCTTCACTTGCTCCTTGGCCTGGATGGCCGCGTCCACTTTTACGGTCCAGTCCGTGGTGGTCAGCCGCTTGGCCACGTCCTCCACCTCTTCGGCGGAAAGTTTGATGTCTCCGAAGGCCTGGTCGATCTGGGCCTGGACGATATCGTCGTGGGCATTTTTTACCGCAATTGCCACAGCTGCCACGCCGGCCACTGCTCCCCCGATGAGCATTCCCTTGGGTCCCAGGGTACCTAGGACTTTTCCCAAGGTTCCCATGCTGTCTGTGACCTTACCACCAGACTGGGCCAGCTTTCCTAGGTCCCCCACTGCGCTGCCCACGCCCTTGGTCAATTTTCCCAGCCCGGTTGTAGCGATCCCCAGGATTTTCACGGCGGGACCCGTGGCCGCCACCACTCCGGCGATCCGGACCGCAGCTTGCTTTTGTTCCTGGTCCAGGGAGGAAAAGGTTTTAATCAGCTGGGTGCCCTCCTGAATCAGAGGGGTCACTTCCGGAAGCAGTTCTTGGCCAAAGGCCACCGCCAGCTCTTTGGAGCTTTCCTGCAGGGTACGCAGGGAGTTGGCGGTGCCGTCCGACGTGCGGGAGTAGTCCCCTTGGGCATTCTTGGTGGCCGCCAGCACATACTGGTAGCGGATCATGACTTTTTCACTTTCGCTGAGGGAGTCCCACTGGACTTCTCCCGCCTGGCTGGCTTTCTCCGTGGCTTCTTCCAGGCTGAGCTGGGCCTTTTCCGCCTGCCAGGAGCTTTCCCCGTACTTCTCCACCGCGGTGTTGTATTTGTCCTGGGCCTCCCGCAGGGCTACAGATTCCTCTTGCAGCTGGGCGGCGCTTTTTTCGGTGCTGAGAAGGCCGTTTGCCAAGGCGAAGGCCTGGAGGTTTGTCTCCGTCATGACCACGCCCAGGTTTTTCAAGCTTTCGGTCTCCCCCGTAAAGATGCCTTTCAATGCGGTGGAGGCTTCCTCCAGGCCAATATTTTTAAAGGAGGCCAGGTCTCCTGCCAGACCCACCAGAGTTTCCGACATGTCCGCCGCCTGGTCCCGGGGAACCTCCATGGAAGTGGCCATGTCCCCGTAGAGGGCGGCCATGTCCAAAGCGGTACCCTCGGCGATGCCGAACTGGTCCACGGTGGTCTGGGCAAAATCCCGCACTCCCTGGGAGGCGTCCCCAAAGGCCACGTCCACCTTGTTGAGGCTCTCCTCATAATCGGAGGCCATGCCGATGGCCGCAGTCCCCGCAGCTACTAAGGGCGCAGTCACCCCGGCGGTGAGAGCATTGCCCACGGAGGAAAGCTTTCCCCCAACGGTTTCCAACTGGTCCCCCGCGGCCTGAAGGGTGTCCCCGGCAAGGGTAGCCCGGTTGGCAGTGTTTTCCAGCTGGGAGGTAAAATCAGCCAGCTGCCCTTTTGCGGTTTGGAGATTTGCCTCCAGATCGCTGATCACCTTGGCCTGGCGGGCGTAGGCAGCTTCCGCTTTCAGAGCCTGGTCGGACCCTTCCCCGTTTTCTTTTCGGGCGCCTTCCAGTGCTGTTTCCAGGCGTTGAAGTTCCGCCTCCTGTTTTTGGTACTGAGCGGTGAGGAGTTGGATTTTCTTCTGGGTCGTGTCCACGGCGCTTTGGAGAGTCTTCTGTTTTTTGGCAGCGCCTTCCACTGACCGGTCGTTTTCGTCGTACTCTTTGGATAAGGTTTGCAGCTCCTTGCCCAGGGCTTTTAGCTGGCTCTCCACCGCCTTGATGGAATTTTTAAATTCCTTTTCCCCTTCGATGCCGATCTTTGGTCCGATATCGTATGCCACAGGGTTCACCTCCCGGTTATTTGGAGAGGGGCTTGTGCGATGCCCCTCGGAACGCCTATTCCAGATTCCACACGGAATCGTCCTCGTAGTTGACAGGGTTCTGTTTCTTCTGTCCGCTGATGTCCTCCGCCCCGTCCATAATCTGCCGGGCGGCGATCATGTCGTGGATCAGGCCCACAGGGGTGATCCAGAATTCTTCTCCAGGCAGCTGGAGGATTCCCCGCCAGGCTAGCAGCCAGCCTCGGCCTTGGGCATG
>UQQZ01000080.1 GCA_900543305.1 uncultured Oscillospiraceae bacterium | reverse complement strand
TGGAACTGTACGCTCCGGACGGCTCTCTCCTGGACACTTGGGAAACCACCGACATTCCCCATGTGATTCCTGGTCTGCCCGTGAACGAAGGTTACGTCCTGCGAGAAGTTTCCGCGCCAGAGGGATACGAAGTTTCTGAGGATGTCACCTTTGAAGTGACGGACACCACGGAAATTCAGACCATCACCATGGAAGATGAACCCACACCGGAGGAACCCGACGAACCGGTCACTCCGGACGAACCAGACGAACCCACCCCGGAGATCCCCCAGACAGGAGAAAGCCCGGCAGTGTTCTGGATCGGAGGACTCCTCATCCTGGCTCTGCTGGGGCTGTGTGTCACCATTCCCCTGCTGCGGCACTGTAATAAACAATAAGTAAGATGACGATGGGCCGTGGAAACGCGGCCCTCTCTTTTTTAGAAAGGACGCAACTCCATGAACTTTTATGAACAAGAACTGCGCAATCTCTTCGGCAGCAGCCCTATACTCCAGGATGTTCATTACTTTGGGCGAACCTGCCTGGCCAAACTGGACCAGGATCTGCGGGTAAAGCTGCAATTTACCAGCACTGGCTACGCGGACCACTATAACGCCATCAAGCTGGCCATCATCAACCGAACCGATGGGGTGGTGGACCAGCAGATCTTCCGATTTGCAGACATCATCGGCCAGCAGCACAGACCTGGAACGACCTCGGTTATCCCTCAAATTTGGGACGATAACGGCAAGCCGGAGTGGTACCGACCCATTTCCCAAGAGCAGCGTTCCCAAATCGCCAACACCATTCTGGAGTATGTGGGAATGTATCAAGGGGAAACCCAAGAGAACGACTTTTCCATGAAACTGTAAAGGAGGATTTGTTTTGAACAGAAAGAAGAAAATCCTGGCAGGAGCGTTTACCGCTGCTCTGCTGATGGCACTGCTGACCATTCCCGCCTTTGCCACTGCTCCTACAGGTGATGTAGCCGGAGCGGTGGAGCAGACCTGGACCAGCGCCCAAGGGCAGATCAAGACCGTAGTCAACAACGTGGTGTTCCCTGTGCTAGACGTTGTGTTAGCCGTGCTGTTCTTCGTCAAGGTCGGGGCAAGTTACTTTGATTACCGTGATCGCGGTCGATTTGAATTTGCTGGCCCTGCCATTCTCTTTGCCTGTCTGCTGTTCACCTTGACTGCCCCCCTCTACATTTGGGGTGTTGTGGGGATGTAATCAAGAAAATTTGCGTAGCAAATTTTCTCAGCGAGTTTTCCTTCCCGGTTTGAAAAACCGGGATTCTGCTGTGCAGAACCGTAAAACATCGCGGAAATCCACACATGACAGAAAGGATGACAAGAAAATCACGGGAACGAATAGTGGCAAATGGTTCTCTGCACTCATGATGCCTGTCCATCCAGACAGCTATCTCATGAGCAGTCGGGGACCTCCCTGGTCATGATTTCACTCTCTCCATCTAACTATTGAAATCAATTAGGAAAGGGGTGATCCCTATGTTCAGCTGGCTGGAGGGTCTAGTCAGCAGCATCGCGTCGTCTATGGGCTCAGTGTTTGAGGGCATTGGCGACACCATTGTCAATGCCATCTGGGACAGTCTGATGAAGTGGCTGTTCAATGCTTTTTATGATTCCATTTCCGATGTATTTACCCAAATCGGCAGCATGGGCGCGGAGATCTTCGACCTCTCCTGGGTCGAGTCTGCCGTCCGGTTGTTTTTTCTCTTTGGATGGGTGCTGTTTGGTGTTGGTGTGATTGTGGCAGTCTTTGACATAGCCATAGGGTATCAAAACGGTAAGGTCAACCTCAAGGGCACCATGCTCAATGTGTTAAAAGGCTTTTTTGCCGCCAACCTGGTCACCGTGGTGCCGGTAGAACTTTACAAGTTCTGCATCAGCCTGCAAAATGTGTTCCTCAAAGACCTGGCCGCCGATTTTGTAGGCACCAGGGAGTTCAACTTGGGCGAAGTCGCCTTGAAGGTGTTGGCGGCAAAATTTGGTCCCCCCACCGTAGGACCAGCGTTTGGATTGATCAATCTGCTGACCTTGGTGGCCTTGGCCTATTGCGTGCTGAAGGTGTTCTTCGCCAACATCAAACGGGGCGGCATTCTGCTCATCCAAATGGCGGTAGGTTCGCTTTATTTATTTAGCGTTCCCCGTGGCTACACAGATGGCTTTTCCCAGTGGTGCAAGCAGATCTTTGCCCTGTGCCTGACGGCGTTTCTCCAAACGGTGCTGCTGTTTTTAGGACTGCTCACCTTCCAGGACAATATGCTCCTGGGGCTGGGAGTCATGCTGGCAGCCGGGGAGGTACCGAGGATCGCCCAACAGTTTGGCCTGGACAGCTCTGTGAAAGTCAACATGATGAGCGTAGTTCACGCCACTTCCACCGCAGTAAATTTGTCCCGGAATGTCCTAAAAAGCCTGTAAGACAACGAAAGTAGGTGGGTTGCAATCCCACCTACTCCGCGCATTTACAGGCTTCCTTTTTTCCGTGAAACGCCAAACATCCGAAAAAGACCCTTATTGAGGTGCTTATGAAAACTTACTTTTATCCTCAAAACTTGAAAGCCACCGCAAATCTGTGGCTGTGGAGCCTGCGGGACTTTGCCATACTTTGTATAGGGCTGTTGTTCTCCTTCGCGGCCCTCACCCAGCTGGGACTCCTACTTCCACTGGCACTGTCGGCGGCCTGGGCATTTCTAACGATCCGCCCTTCCGACCTGACTGTCCTGGACTATATCCGATTTGTCACAAAGTTTACCATCTCCACCCAGCAAGAATATTATTGGGCGGAGCCATAAAAGGAGGTCCACTTGATTCGACACAGAAAGCGAAAACACGGGAGAAAGTCCGTACAGAATTTACTGGGCCTGCAGGGATTTACCAACTATGGCCTGAAAACCACCGGCGGAGAGCTGGTCTATTTCGCCATTCAGCCCATCAATATCTCTGTGCTGTCTCCCGCCAATATTGAGAACAAAATAAAGAAGCTCCATGTAGTCTTGAACTCCCATCCCAGGTTGGAAGTAATCTGCATGGACTCCGCCCAGCGCTTTGACAATAACCAGCTATTCATTGACCAGCGTATCCTCCAAGAGAACAATCCCCAAGTGCAGCTGGCGCTGAAAAAAGACCGGGAGTTTCTGGATTCCATTCAGCTGGAGATGTCCACGGCCCGGCAGTTCGTGGTAATTCTGCGCTTCAAAAATGAGAAAGAAAGCCAGGTGTTCACTGACATCAACATCGCACGGAAAACCTTTCATGACGAGGGCTTCGAAGTCCATCTTATGGGAAAGCCGGAAATCAAACGGATGCTGGCTCTGTATTTTGGCGCCTCTATGAAAGGGGACCTGATCCCTGACATCGAGGGTTCGGAACATTTTGACCTATCCTAACTGTGAGGTGCAACCTAATGAAGAAAACCATCCTTGTTTTACTCACCTTTGCTCTGATTCTGACCGTAGCGGGCTGCGGGTTCTGGCTCACCCATTATTTCATTGACGCCAAGGAGCAGCGGACGGCTTTTGAGAATCTCTCCCAGGAGTATGTGCTGGAAAAGATGCCTGCCCCAGAGCTCATTACCTCTTCTGAAAATAGCTCTTCCCCTGAAAATCCCAGTGAGTCTGCCGAGGCCGTTTCCCTAACCACTGCCCCGCCCCGCCACGATCTGTCGGCTTTGGCGGCTGAAAACCCGGACTGCGTGGGCTGGATCACTATCCCGGACACAGGCGTCGACTACCCGGTCATGTACACACCAGACGACCCGGAGCGCTACCTCCGCCGGGACTTTTCCGGCGCCTCCGCCAGCCATGGGACGCCTTTTCTGGACGGGCGCAACATGGCGGAAGCAGAAAATCAAAATTTAATTTTATACGGCCACAACATGATGGACGGCAGTATGTTCAAGCCGCTCATCTCCTACCTGGAACCCAGCTTCCGGGAAACCCACCAGGAGATCTACTTGGAGCTGTCCGAAAAACAGTACCGCTACAAAGTGCTAGCGGTGGTGGAAACCAGCACGACATCCCCCTTCTACACCTTTACCAGCCTGGCAGACCCCACCGCGGCTTCCGACTTTCGCGCCACTCTATTAAAGGAAACCAACCTGGATGTGGTCCACCAGGCAGACGGATACCTCACCCTCTCCACCTGCAACAATGGAGGGGGCGACAGCCGGGTGCTGGTCATCGCCGCCCTTGCCGGGGAGGTGACCTCTTAATGGGTTTTTACAGCAGAAAAAAAGAGAAAAAGCAGGAGCGCCTGGAGCGGATCTCCCTAAAAAACTTCTTTGACCGCATCCTTCCCGGCGTCCTAAAGTTTTACAGGGATTACTACCTCTGCGGAGATAGCTATCGCTGTGTGTGGGTCATAAAAGAGTACCCGCCCTCTACCGAAGAACAGGCGATCCTTTCCCGGCTGGCGGACCATTCCGATGTCACGGTGCGGATTTACAACCGGCTGGTGGATGCTATGGAACAGCACAAGATCATTCAAAACGCTCAGCGGCGAAACCTGTTAAAGGCAGGCGGAAATGATGTGCAGGAAACCGTGGAGGCAAAGAGCAACCTGAAGAATATGGTGCAGCTTTTGGAAAGCCCGGATATGCAGGGAAGCTCGCTTCTGCACACCGCTGTTTTTCTGGAGTTGAAAGCTGCAACCCCGGAGCTCCTGAGCAAACTGCAAACCGATATAGACATGGAACTGACCCGCGCCAAAATTACTGTGGACAAGCTGATCTTGCGGCAGCTGGACGGTTTCCTTTCCGTGACGCCTTTCGGAAGCAACCGTTTCGGCACCTTGTACGAGCGGGTGCTACCCGCCAGTTCGGTGGCAAACCTGTTCCCGTTCAATTACTCAGGCAAAACCGATCCCCATGGCTTCTACCTGGGTCGGGACAAGTTCGGAACCAACATTCTCACCGACTTCGACCACCGGTCCGAGGACAAGACCAACTCGAACATCCTCATTCTGGGCAATTCCGGCGAGGGTAAGTCCTATCTTCTAAAAGGGCTCCTCTCGAATCTCCGGGAATCGGGAAAATCCATTCTTGTCCTGGACCCAGAGGGAGAATACCAAGAACTCTGCAATGCTTTGGGTGGCTGCTCCCTGGACTACCTTTCCGGAGAATATGTCATCAATCCCCTGCAGCCCATGAACTGGTCAGAAGAAACCGAGAATAACGATGATTCACGCACTCCAGAAGCATTCCGGAAAGCTACCGTACTCTCCCGGCACATCTCTTACCTGAAGGACTTCTTCCGTTCTTACAAGGATTTTTCCACCCCCCAGCTGGACACCATCGAGCTCATGCTCCAAAAACTCTACCGGCGCTTTAATATGGACGATTATACCGACTTTTCTCAGGTGGCAGCGGACAAATTCCCCACCATGTCGGACTTCTATGATCTGCTGGAGGAAGAATTTGATCTGTACGATCCTAAGCGCAAAAACTTGTTCACCGAGGAAACCATCCAGGACGTGTGCCTGGGGCTTCACTCCATGTGCAAGGGGGCGGAGTCAAAATACTTCAACGGCTACACAAATATCAAAGATGACAGGTTCTTAGTGTTCGGGGTCAAGGGGATCATGGAGCTCAACCGGAACCTCCGGGACGCTCTGCTGTTCTCCATCCTCTCCTACATGACCAACGCCCTGCTGGGTGCGGGTAATTACGTGGGAGCATTGGATGAGCTCTACCTCTTTTTGACGAACACCACCGCCGTTGAGTATATCCGCAACCTGATGAAACGGGACCGGAAGAAGGAATCCCTGCTGGTCCTGGCCAGCCAGAACATTGAGGACTTCCTCCAGCCCGGGGTGAAGGAGCTGACAAAGCCACTGTTCTCCATTCCCGTCCACCAGTTCCTATTTTACCCCGGTCAGTTGGAATCCAAGTCCTTCTGCGACACCCTCCAGCTGGAGGACGCGGAATACCAGCTGATCAATCACCCCGATCGAGGCATCTGTCTGTACCGCTGCGGTAACGAGCGCTATCTTCTCCAAGTCCTTTTTCCGGAGTTTAAGATAAAAATGTTCGGTTCTGCAGGAGGCAGGTGACTGAGTCGTGAATAAAATACAAGCAGAAGGAGGGGTAACCCATGTCCGCTACTATCGGCGCAGCCCTGAAAAAGATCGCCGTGGCCCTGGCCACAGACCGAAGGAACTGGGAAAAGATCGGCATCGCCCTGCTGGCGGTGCTTCTCTTGTTTCTGCTCCCGGTCCTGTCCGTAGAGGCTGTGTTTCGTGGGGACTTTGACTGGGACAGCCCGGAACTGGTTTCCGCTGTCATGGAGGATTTGGACATTGGAAGCCTCGGTTTCCTGGAATTCTCCGACAGCGTACTTACCCAACTGCAAGACGCTCTCAAAGACGCGGGCTTCGGATTCGACGAGTTTCGCAAGGCCCAAGCGCTATACTGGTTGGCGCTGTCGCCTTACGGAGAAGAACCGGATTTTGTGGAGAAGCTGGTGGGCTGCTTTGCCCCGGACCAAACCAATGAAGAACTGATCGCCAATGTGAACGCCGCCTTTGGAACGGACATTGATCCAGAGGAATTCGATAAGATCCTGGCCACCACTGCCAGCGACATGGTGGCCGTGGCACAATCTCAAATTGGCAATGTGGGCGGCCAGCCCTATTGGTCGTGGTATGGCTTCGGATCACGGGTGGAGTGGTGCGCCATCTTCGCCAGCTGGTGCGCTGATCAGTGCGGCTACATTGACGCTGGGATCGTCCCCAAGTTCGCGGGCTGCGGCGTAGGCGTCCAGTGGTTCCAGAACCGGGGTCAGTGGTTGCCGGGCTCTGCCACCCCGGAACCGGGAATGCTGATCTTCTTTCAGTGGTACGGCAGCGATTCTTCCATTGCTGACCACGTTGGGATTGTGGAATCCGTGGCAGACGGCAGGGTTTACACCATTGAGGGAAACTCCAACGACCAGGTGCGCCGGAACAGTTATCCCGTGGGCTTCGGGGAGATCAAGGGATACGGCGTACCTGTTACAGATTGAGAAAGGATGATCTTTATTACACTGAAGGAATACCTGGAGCTCCACCCGGAGGAAGGTGTGGAGCTCCTTACGGAATACGGTTATTACACAGTGACCAGAGAAGAAATCAAGAACCTGCTCCACAGGGGCGGCGAGGTGCGGTCTGTCACCGGCAGGCCCATGGATTTTGACACGCTGCTCCGGCAGGAAATCCTGGATCAGCAGCCGGGGAACCCGCCTCTGCTGCGAACGGGTCGGGTCCGGAGAAAGGAGGACCTATGACAACTTTTCAAAAATACGTGCAGTTTCTGAGGACGCAGTTCCCGCCTGGGAGCCGCGTCCTTCTTACGTCCAAAGGAAATCAGGAATCCCCGGTGGACAATGGTGCCCAGGGGACTCTTGCAAAAGTGGATTCCGCCGGACGGTTCCTGGTGAATTGGGACACCGGGCAGCACACCGCCCTCAATCTGGAGCGGGATACCTTCCAGCTCCGCCAGCCCGACCCCATGGAGCTGAAACTCTATTTCCCCGTCACAGCGGAGCGATACTGCCGAAATGAATGGGGAGATCTGGAAGAGGAACCGGAGGAACTGACGGGCAGCGAACTCACTCCCTACGCAGGAAGCATCCAAACCGCTCTGGCAGCAGAGCGGCTTCCGGAGGAACAGGAGCGGGGACTAATGCGGTGGTATGACAAGAACAATACCCTGTCCTGGAAGGTGAAATCCGCGTTCTTCGACGTGGAGGAAAAGGACGGCGTCCTCTGGGGCGTTGCGGACTGCCGGATCGACAGCCCCCTAGAGGGAGAGGAACTGCAGCAGCTTGTCAGCTACCTCTCCGGCCAGGCCTCGGACGGCTGGGGGGAGGGGTTCGAGCAGCGGCCCATCTCCTTGAATGGAGAGGAACTGTATGTTCACCTGTGGCAGGGACAGAATTGGGAGATGAGCCAGCAGGTAAATCTCCCGCAGCAGGACGCGTCGACTTCCATGGGGATGGTACCATGAGCCGCCAGGAAAACCTGCTGGATAAGTTAGCAAAAGCCTATGACCAGTGGGAGAACCTCCAAAAACAGGGCGGCAGCGATCCATTCTATCCGGACGGTGTCAACCTAAATTTGATTCGCAACCACATCCTCTACTACAAGCAGAGAATTGAGGAAGAACAGCCTCTGTACAAAAACACCCAGGTGTTTCAGCGAGAGCTGCCTCCCAAGGTGGAGGACAGCTACATGGCCCGGTCAGAGGAAATCCGCAGTCATGCCAAGGACTCCCTTGCCGCTTATCTTGCCGACCCCTACTATCAATACCTGATCCACCACTGGGAGGAACTGGACGATGATGGCCTCAAGAAAACCAGTATCCGGTCAGTGCTCAATTACGTCCAGGGTCTGAAAACCGCCATCCGGAAGGATGATCTGGTCACCATGCGCCGCCATGAGCGGGCGGACCTTTACCTGGTCTCCTTTCGCTCCTGTGCAGAAAAAGTTCGAGATCTCTTGGCAAATCAGGAGATCAATCTCTTTGTCCTTGCAAATCAAAGCGATTTTCCTTTCCCGGAGAAAAAAGAACTCTCTCAGGGGATGACCATGTGAGGTGATGAGGCCACGGACCTTCGGCAGCTGCGCTTCGGCATTGAGGTGGAGATGACCGGCATCACCCGAGAGAAAGCCTCTCAGGTTGCCGCTTCCTTTCTCGGCGGGGAGAGCCGGTACCTGGGCACCTACTATAAGACCTACGCCGCCACCGATTCCCAGAGCCGGGAGTGGAAATTTACCTTTGACGGGAGCATCGTCCCAGAGAAGAAAGAAAATGGTCAAAAAGTGACTGCCGATGCTGCCTACAAAACCGAGCTGGTCAGCCCCATCTGCACCTACGAAGATATTCCCATTATCCAGGAACTTGTGCGGCAGCTTCGCCACAAGGGAGCCTTCTCCAACACCTCCTGCGGCATCCATGTCCACGTTGAGGCAGCGGCTTTCAATGCCAGGACCCTGCGAAACCTGGTGAACATCTTCTACAGCAAAGAGGACCTGTTATTCCAGGCACTCCAGGTAACCGAGTCCCGCTGGGGTTACTGCAAGCCCACTGATGAGCGTTTTCTCCGGGAGCTCAACCGCAAACGGCCCCAAACCATGCAGGCCTTTCAGAAAATCTGGTACGGCGGGGAGGACGGCAGCAGCACCCATTATCACGCTTCCCGCTACCACGCCCTGAACCTCCATAGTGTGTTTTCCAAAGGCACGGTGGAGTTCCGGTTGTTCAACTCCACCGTGGAGCACGCCGGGAAGGTCAAGGCGGACATCCAGCTGTGCCTGGCGGTATGCGCCCAGGCGCTGAATCAGCGGGCCGCCAGCCACACCAAGACCCAGACCACCAACCCGGCCTACACCTTCCGGACTTGGCTTTTGCGCATGGGCATGATCGGGGACGAATTTGCTACCGCCCGGAAACATCTTCTGGAAAACTTGGAGGGAAACCTGGCGTGGCGTGACCCGGCCCAGCTCCAAAAACAGCGGGAACGGATGCGTCAGGCTGCCCTGGAACAGCTGCCGCAGCCTCCGCCATTCCCTCCGGAAGTGGAAGAAGAATCAAACGCTGAGCATGGCGAAACTCAAAGTTTCACCATGCAGATGTAGCACAACAAGGAGTGACGCAACATGAAAACAAAACTTTACTTGGCCTACGGCAGCAACTTGAACCTGGGCCAGATGGGCTATCGCTGCCCTGATTCTAAGGTGGCGGGCAAGGCAGAACTGTCCGGTTACCGCCTGCTCTTCCGGGGCAGGCCACACAACGCCCACGCCACCATTGAGCGGAGCGAGGAGGGCAATGTCCCCGTTCTGTTGTGGAAGGTGAGTGTTCGGGACGAAGCCTGTCTCGATCTGTATGAAGGGTTTCCTCGTTACTATGGCAAGGTGAACCTCCCTGTGGAGCTGGACGATAAAACGGTCACCGCCATGGCCTATGTGATGCAGCCGGGATTCGATTGCAACGAGCCTTCGCCGTTCTACCTGGATACCATCCGTGAGGGGTACCAGGCCGCCGGGTTTGACCAGGCGGTACTGGACAAGGCGCTGGAGGATTCCCGGCAAGAGATGCATCCAACATTCACGATCCCTTTAGAGAAGATCCTCCAAAAGCAGCGGGATTTTGAGGTAGAGTACGCTCACAACTCCACCGCTCTGGCGGGAAATTCCCTGACTCTGGAGCAGACCCGTGCCGTCTTAGACGCGGTGGACCCGCCGCCTCAGTTGTCCCAGGAACCGGAAGATTCTCCTTCCAGTGAGGAAGAATCGCCCAAACAAACCATGTAACATTTGGAAGCCCTTGCCCATATTTCCCGCAGGGGCTTTCTCTATTTTGGAAGGAGCGCCACATGAACAAAACCATCACTTTGGAGTTTCCGGAAAAGAAGCTGGAGGCTCTCTCTCATTTTCTCGCCAAAAAAGACACCACGGTGATCACCGAGCTTACCTATGCCCTATCACGCCTTTACGAGCGCCACGTACCGCCCACCGTCCGGGAGTTTCTGGATGATACAGGGTCGGACAGCACCGCATCACAGAATTTCTAAAATCACTTGCACGAATACACCATGCTGTGGAGGAGAAAAATGTGGATTACCTGCGGGCAAAGTACCTGTTCGAGCCGGAGGATAAGGAAGAAACTTTGCCCCCCTCCGACTCTATGGTATAATAGTTTCAAAGGAGGGGATCGCCAGTGAACACTCAGAGCAACAACTCAATGGCACTTTGGGAAAACCAATGCCCATCCTGTTCTGGGCTTCATCGGTTGATGACAGGCAGGCATAGGGACCCTGGGGAAACATACGACCAGGTCATGGCCATGGCCAAGGAGCTGATCTCTCAGGGCAAACTGGAACTGTTCGCCGGGGACTGTCCCCTGGAGGACACGGACAGAGTCATAAACGCAGAGCAGCACTTTACCGTGTGTCACTACCTGCGGTGCAGAACCTGCGGGAACCTCTACTATGTGGGGGCCTGCATCCGTGGAAAGCCGGTATTTCGCCGGGTGACGGACTTAGAGGCGGAGCGGGTCGGCTTCCGCCTTTGGGGGCGCTGTGGGACTTACTTCGAGAACATGAAATAGAGAGCGAAAGGCCGCTGCCAGGCAAAACCCGGCAGCGGCCTTTTTTGCGCCCCGCAGCCAGGAACCGGAAGGATCACCTGTTCCCGCCTGTTGAGCCCCGTGTGGCCCGTTGTTGCGGGTTTCCACCCAAGGTGGGGAAGTACCCGACCCAGCTCCCAAAAGGCCCGTGTGGGCCCCGTGTTAGGCGAGTGGAAAAAGGCCCGGATCAG
>UQQZ01000079.1 GCA_900543305.1 uncultured Oscillospiraceae bacterium | reverse complement strand
CCCCCCGGGCACCCCCTGCCACACCGGCAGGGCCTGTTGGCCCCGTGGGACCGGGATTACCTTGAGGGCCCGTGGCTCCTTGGGGTCCGGTAGGGCCTTCTGGCCCAGTGGGACCCGTTGCTCCTGTGGGACCGGGAATTCCGGAACACCGTGGGCAGCAACAAGGCTTTCCATACCAGATAATGCGGTCCACTGCCCTCACCCCCTTCCCTCCAGTGTACGCAGGCCTAGGGAAAAAGGTGACAAAGTGGCCTCCGGCAATTGCCGGAGGCCACTGGGTGCACATCCATTTTATTCGATATTTTCTCCCAAGGTACCCTGGCTCATTGCGGTCAGGTAAGCGTTGATAAAGCCGTCCAGGTCCCCGTCCATCACTGCGTTTACATTGCCGGTTTCATAACCGGTGCGGTGATCTTTTACCAGCGTATAGGGCATGAACACATAGGAGCGAATCTGGCTGCCCCAGGTGATTTCCTTTTGTTCTCCCTTGATATCGGAAATCTTTTCCAGGTTTTCCCGCTCTTTGATTTCCACCAACTTGGAAACCAACATCTTCATGGCCACTTCCCGGTTCTGATACTGACTCCGTTCCACCTGGCAGGAAACCACAATTCCTGTGGGAATATGGATCAAACGTACGGCAGAAGAGGTCTTATTGACCTTCTGGCCACCGGCACCGCTGGCACGGTACACTTCCATTTTGATATCTTCCGGGGGGATTTCCACGGTGTTGTCCATTTCCATTTCGGGCATCACTTCCAAGGAGGAGAAAGAGGTGTGTCGGCGGCCTGCCGCGTCAAAGGGGGAAACCCGCACCAACCGGTGTACCCCTGCCTCGCTCTTCAGGTAGCCGTACGCATTTTCCCCTTCCACCAAAATGGAGGCGCTTTTCAGCCCCGCCTCGTCTCCATCCAGATAGTCCAGGGTGGTCACCTTAAATCCATGACGCTCTGCCCACCGGTTGTACATGCGAAACAGCATTTCCGCCCAGTCCTGAGCCTCAGTGCCGCCGGATCCCGCGTGGAAGGTGAGGATGGCATTGTTGGCGTCGTATTCCCCGGTAAGCAACGTGGAAAGACGCATGGTTTCAATGTCCTGCCGGATTCCCTCCAGCTCCTGCTGCGCCTCGGGCAACAGGGAAAGATCCTCCGCTTCGTCTCCCATTTCAATCAGGGCCATGCAGTCCCCTGCCCGGCTCTGCAACTTTTGATAGGCCTCGTCCTTATCCTTCAAAGCGGCCATGCGCTGGGTAACCTTCTGGGCTTGCTCCATATTGTCCCAAAAGCCGGGCTCTGCGGACTTGTGCTCCAACATGTCCACTTCTTCCCGGAGTTTTTCCAGCCCCAGAGCGTCCCCCAAATCCTGGAGGGCCTTCTCCTGTTCTTCCAACTCCCGTTTCAATTCTTCAAATTGCAGCATAGCAACCTTTCCTTTATCTTCAAGATTCTCTCGCTATTATACTGGAAACAGGGAAAAAAGTAAACCGGTTTCTTGCGCTCTCCCTGCTTTCCTCCGGGATTTGCCTCAAAACCTTCTGAAATAAGCTTGCCCTGGAAGGGAAAAATATTAACAGACTGAAAATTCAGGGGGATTTCGTTGCGCTTTGAGAAAGAATCGTGTAAAATAGGAATAATCGAAATTGGAATCCTGTGAAAAAGGAATGGACCATTGTATGCTGGATTATACCGGAATCAAATGCCCCGTTTGCGGAGTTCCCTTCCGCTCCGGGGACGATATTGTGGTTTGCCCGGAGTGTGGAGCACCCTATCATCGGGCTTGTTATCAGGAAAAGGGCCAATGCATTTTTCAAGATCTCCACAAGGAGGGCAAGGAATGGACTCCGCCCCAGGCTGCCCAGCCTGACCCCAGCGCGGAAATCAAGGATCAGGAATGCCCTGTCTGCGGTACCCTAAACGCCCACAGTGCCCTGTTCTGCAATCGCTGCGGCGCCTCTCTGCGGGAACAGCCCTCTTCTCAAGGCACTCCGCCCCCTCCTCCTGCCTGGACCAGCGCGCCTCAGCAGCGCACCGGTTTTGGCGGCACTGTCCCCCCCTTCGCTTTCGATCCCATGGGGGGTGTTTCCCCGGCGGAAGAACTGGACACAGGGGTCACGTTCGGGGACGCCTCCAAATTGGTCAAGCAAAATACAGGCTACTATATGGCCGTGTTCCGCTATATGAAACACACCCGGCGCAATAAATTCAACTTCACCGCGTTTCTGTTTTCCGGAGCCTGGATGCTCTACCGGAAACAGTACAAATACGGGGCGATTGTTACAGGGATCATGTTTGCTCTGTATATTGCTTATCTTTGCGCCAGTATTTTTGTGGCCACCCCCCTTACCCTGGACCTGATGGAGCAGGTGGGAGCCGACATCACCCAAGGCATTGTTCTCACCAACGATCAGTTGATGGCCATTACGCAGATCATGATGGAAAAGCCGATCCTCTATTTTCAGCTTTCCCTGCCCACTCTGTGCCTGTTGATGATGCTGGGTGTGATGATCTTTGTAGGGGTCCGGGGCAACCGGATGTATATGCGGCACTGTATCCGCACTGCCCACGCTGTGAAATCTTCCGGCACCAGTGATATCTCCGCTGCTTTGGATGAAAAGGGCGGCGTCAACATTCCCATTGCGGTCTGCCTGCTGGTGTGCTATCTCATCATTGTCAATATTCCCCTTTGGCTGTAAAATTCCCAAAACGAAAAAGGAGACATTCCCATGAAAAAAGTGCGTAAAGCTGTGATCCCCGCCGCGGGCTTGGGAACCCGAGTACTGCCCGCCACCAAGGTCATGCCCAAAGAGATGCTTCCCATTGTGGACAAGCCTGCCATCCAGTATATTGTGGAGGAGGCTGCCGCTTCCGGCATTGAGGATATCTTGATCATCACCAACCGTGGCAAGGGACTTTTGGAGGATCACTTTGACCGGGCTCCCCAGTTGGAACAGCGGTTGTCCGGCGATCCCAGCAAAGAGGCTATTCTCAACGAAATTGTGGGGATCTCCAAACTGGCCAACATCTTCTATGTGCGCCAGAAGGAAACTCGCGGTCTGGGCCATGCCATCGGCTGCGCCAAGGAATTTGTGGGTGACGAGCCCTTTGCGGTCCTTTACGGAGACGACGTGATTCTGGGTGAGGATCCTGCCTGCGCCCAGCTCATCCGGGCCTACGACCAATTCGGCAGCGGCGTGGTAGGCGTCAAGGAGGTTTCTCCGGAAGTGATCGGCCGGTACTCCTCTCTGAAAGTGGAACCCATTCGGGACAATTATTTCCGTTGCACGGATATGATCGAAAAACCTAAAATGGGCCAGGAAATGTCCCTCTATTCCATTCTGGGCCGATGTGTTCTGCCTCCAGAGATCTTCGACATTTTGGAGCGTACTCCTCCCGGAGCCGGCGGGGAAATTCAGCTGACCGATGCCATGTGCACCCTGGCTCGCCGGGACGGGATGATCGCCGTGGACTTTACCGGCACCCGCTATGACATGGGCAACAAATTGGGCATCATGCAGGCCAGTGTGGAAGTAGCCCTGAACCATCCGGAAATCGGGAAGGATTTTCGGGCATACTTAAAGGAACTTTGCAAAACACTGTAACAGAAAACCGGCGGGGCTGGCGGAAGGGAAAACTTCTGCCGGCCCTTTTTCCAAAATAACTTTTCCCTTTGGGATGCAAGGAGAAAATTTCATGGAGTTGTGGGATCTTTACGATGAACATCGTCATTTGGTGGGAACCAATCATGTACGGGGGGAGGAGCTTCCAGACAATTGCTTTCACCTGGTGGTCCATGTTTGGATCCGGAATGCCAAGGGACAATACCTGATTTCCCAAAGAGCAGCTGACCGCCCCACGTACCCCCTGTTGTGGGAATGCGTGGGGGGCTCGGTTCTAAAAGGGGAAAACAGTCTGGAGGGCGCTCTGCGGGAGGTAAAAGAGGAAGTGGGAATAGAACTGGACGACCGTACCGGCAAAGTCCTCTTCACCAAAATCCGCAAAACAGTGGGACCACAGAAATACAACGATATCATGGACGTTTGGCTTTTCCCCTACGACGGGGCTGTTTCTCTAGAACAAGCCACCACTCGAGAGGTGGCCCAAACCCGATGGGCAAGCCGTCAAGACATACAGGAGCTCTGGGACAAGCAACTCATTGTTCCCAGTTTGGCGTACTTTTTCCACCTGGAAAACCTGTAAGATTCTTTATTCACCTGTAACATAAGGGTGTATCAACCCTCGTGTGGAGACGGGCTTTCTGCCTGTCCAGTTTTCAAAAAGGAGAGAATCACAATGCCTGAAATTTATTTTCCCAGTTGCAATTTTACCAAAGCCAGCCCGGAAGCGGCCAAGCGTCTGCGGGCCTACTTAAAAGAAAAAATGCCTGTGGCGGGATGCTGCCGTCTGGACAAAACCCCTTGGGAAGAGGGCAGCACCGCGCTGTATTTTTGTCAGGCCTGCCGGGAAACCCTGGAAGCCAAGCCTGAAAACCGTCTGGTTCTGGAAAACCTCTTCGTATGGTTGGACCGGCAGGAGGATTTCTCCTGGCCCGATTACAGCGGCCTGGAAGCCCATGTCCAGGATTGCTGGCGGGACCGGAACCATCCGGAAATCTTTGATGCGGTTCGCTCGGTTCTGAGCAAGATGGGGGTAACCGTGGTGGAGCTGTCGGAAAACCGGGAAAAATCCGTCTTCTGCGGCAACCTGCACTTCGAACCGAAACTTCCAGAAAACCTGGCTCTCCTCGAACAGTTCGCCGGCGTTCCCATGTACGAGTGGCCCCTGGAGGCACAAAAACAATGCATGGCCGAACAGGTGGCAAAGTACACCTGTCCCCTGACGGTTGCCTATTGTAACCGTTGCACCGCCGGAATCCTTCTGGGCGGCGGCAAGGGCGTTCATTTAATGGAGTTGGCCATGGGAACTTTCCAGGGATAAAACCGGGGAGAAAGGGAGATTTTCCTTGACTTTGACGGGATCTGTGGTATAATATTTCACGTTGACTTTTCGTTAGTCCCTAACGATTTTTCATCCTTGCTCCGGGACAAAACCATACTGCCCGGGGCCAAAAGACCAAAAGGAGGTGCAATACAAATGGCAGAGGGAAAGAACCTGTATGAGACCGTCATCGTGACTTCCGCCAAACTGGGCGAGGAGGGCAGTGCCGATCTCGTGAACAAGTTCAAGGCTCTCATCGCAGAGCACGGTACTGTTGAAAGTGTTGACGATTGGGGGAAGCGCCGCTTCGCCTATCCCATCCAGAAGCAGACCGAGGGTTACTACACCTTGATCAATTTCCAGAGCAATCCGGAATTTACCGCCGAGCTGGACAGACGGTATCAGATCACTGACGGCATCCTGCGCACCATCATCATCAAGCGTGATCCCCGTCATGTAGCTGCCCAGAAGCCTCAGAAAGCCCAAAAGGCCGAAGAGAAAAACATCGATGTGGAAGCCATCGCCGCAGAAGCTGTTGACGCTGTGGCCGACGGTTCCGCAGAGTGATTTTACGAAAGCGAGTGCCTTAAGTTATGCTGAATGTTGCCGCTATCGTGGGAAGGCTTGCTGCCGACCCGGAATTGAGACACACTTCCAGTGATGTGGCCGTCACTTCCTTTACCTTGGCTGTGGATCGCAACTACGGCCGGGCAGGCACTGAACGGCAAACAGACTGGATTGACGTGGTTGCTTGGCGTCAGACGGCGGAGTTTATTTGCAAATACTTCACCAAAGGCCGTTTGATGGCGGTTTCCGGTTCCATTCAGACCCGGAGCTATGAAGACCGCAATGGCAATAAGCGCAAGGCCGTGGAAATCGTGGCTAACGACGTGAGCTTTGTGGATTCCAAGCGGGACGGCAATTCCGGCGGCGGGGATTACGGTCAGGCGTACAGCCAGCCCAGTTCTCCTGCCCCTCAGCAGCGGCCTGCCGCTTTCAATGAACCTGCTCCCGCTTATTCTAGTGGTAGCAGCGAGGATTTTGAAGAGATCCTGGGAGACGACGATCTCCCCTTCTGAGGAAATACACCCGGAAGGAACCTCTTCGTGACAATTTTGTAAAGGAGGCTTTTTGGCTATGGCTGATAGACCCGAAAGAGAAGTCCGCCGCGGCGGGCGCAAGGGACGCAAAAAGGTTTGCAGTTTCTGCGTGGACAGAGCTGAGTTCATCGATTACAAGGATGTGGCCAAGCTTCGCCGTTTCATCTCCGAGAGAGGCAAGATCCTCCCCCGCCGTGTGACCGGCACCTGCGCCTATCACCAGCGTGCCCTGACGGTCGCCATCAAGCGTGCCCGTCATCTGGCTCTGCTCCCCTATACCAGCGACTGATTTTCCATGGAGAATTGGGAGGCTTTCCGTTTCGGCGGGAAGTCTCTTTTCTCTTTTCTCCCTGTTTGGACGGCGTGACGTCCGGAAAGGACTTCTATGAAATACTTCGATACCCATATTCACTTTTTTCCCGACAAATTGGCAGGCAAAGCCCTGCCCCATCTCCACGAGATCTGCCATTGCCCTTATTACAGCGATGGCACCCGGGCTGGCACTCTGAAAAATCTGGAGGAGTGGGGCTGTGAGGGAGGAATGGCCCTGCACATTGCCACCAACGCTCACCAGCAGACCTCCGTCAATAACTTTGCCCAGGAGTCCCAGCATGACAACATCTACTGTTTTGGCAGCGTATACCCCTACGCGGATAATGCCATTGAGGAGATGCATCGGATCAAGGAAATGGGGCTGTACGGTATTAAGCTCCATCCCGACTACCAGGAGTTTTTCATTGGGGATGAGGCCGCCCTGCCTATCTTTGCGGAGGCGGAGCGCCTGGGAATGCCCATTGCTTTCCACACTGGCCGGGATCCCTATTCTCCCAATCTGGTCCATTGTCCTCCGGATGTGCTGGGAAAGATTGCAGACCTGTTTCCCAAGCTGACCATTATTGCGGCTCACATGGGTGGCATGGATATGCCCCAGGAAGCGGCCAAGCACCTGGCAGGCAAGAAAAACGTGTACTTTGACACCGCCTTCGCCTCCCATTTTCTCAATGTGGCCCAGTTTTCTGAATTGATTCACCTTCATGGCGTGGACCGAGTTCTGTTTGCCACCGACTGCCCTTGGAGCACCATGCCCGACGAGAAAGCTTTGTTGGAAGCTGCCAACCTGACCCCGGCGGAGAAAGAACAGATTGCCTATCAAAATGCCCAAGAGCTTTTTGGCATCACCGTTTGACTTTTTTCCAAAAAGCAGGTAGAATATCACTAAGATTTCAATCTGCAAACTTTCTCCCGGAAGGAGCGCGCTATGAAGAAACTCTTGGTACTGATCTTGTTGGGGGCTTGTTGTTCCCTGTTTTCTGGCTGCTCCAGGCCGGATTCCTTGGAAATGGACCTTTCCCGAGGCTACGGGGAACACTTGAAACTGATTCACCTAAACGCCAGCACTTCCGAACGGGCAGAACGGATTCAGGCCTTCTATCAGGTCCTGGAGGAATCCGACGTGTTGGATAAGGATTTTTCCCTGTTCGCTTATTACCCCGACTATCTGTTGGAATTGACCAACAACGGGGAAACCACCACCGCCTTTGTGGATATCAACGGGGATCATGTGGACTTCTATTATGCGGACCAGGGAGACTCCCCTACCTTGTACCGGTCCCATTACAGCACCCAGGAATTCAAGTCTTTGATTCATCAGGTGTAACGCTCCATGTGAGGACACTTTGCCTGGAGGCTTCTCTCTAACAATGAAATAAACCGGCATCCCGGAAAGCGATAACCGCTCTGGAATGCCGGTTTTTTGTTTTTTACAAGATATCCTGGTTCCGCCTCCCCTGAGAATAACCCCTACCCGTTAAAGGATTCGCTTCAATGTTCCCCCGCAGGGACAACGATATCGCCTGGGGTCCTTCACCACCTGGGACATCCGGCGCCGGGGAAATTGCCTGCCGCATGTTTCACATACCAACAGGTATTTGACCGGGTCTTCCCGGAGACGCTCCTGCCCTTCTCCCTCTATCTGGACAGTGCGATGTATGAGGCAGCCCAGTGCTTCTCCTGCCCGGGCTGCGTAGGACTTCCACCGCTTTCCATGATTTTGACATCCATAGCAGGTGTGAAGCAACTCGTGAATCAGGGTGGTGCGCAATAATTCCCGGTTTTCCAACAGCCGGGTAGAAACCTGAATGGTAAATCGTCCCTCCCGGCTGATACAGCACCCCAGCCTCCGTTTTGCCCTGGTGTTGATCTGCACCTGAGGGTTCACCTGGGGAGACAAAGGGATACCTAGGGTCTTTAACTGGCTAGCCAGGTCTGCCATCATCTGATCCAATTCCGTCTGGGTGACGGGTCCCGGTTTCTCCTCTTCCACCGGAGCCGTTTTTTTCATGGTGTCTCCTCCCTTCCGCAAGCAAATCCTGTAGGACGTGGGATTCAGGGACCTGGTGACTGTCTCAGGTTCTCTGTCCCGTCACTTTCCACTTTTCCGTCCGGTACTCCACCAGAGAAATCAGATAGTTGATGGTCCAACCTACAGGCACTGCAAACCACACAAAGGCAATCCCAAAACGAGGCGCTAAGGTCACCGCCAAAATCACCCGCAAACTCAAGTTGGCCAGGTTGGCAATGGTGAACATTTTCATATCCCCAGCCCCGCGAAGAACGCCGTCTGTGACCATTTTTAAGCCGATCATCCCGTAAAACCAACCCATAAACCGCACACAGGAAATACCTGTGTCAAAAGCCAGAGAGGAGCCTCCCTCCTCCATAAACAGGGAAATCAACGGCCGGGACAGCAGCTCCGCTGCAATGCAGATCACAACCGCAAAGGCAAGGATTATTCCGTAACTGGAACGGTATCCCTTCTTTACCCGGTCAAACTCCCCGGCTCCGATATTCTGGGCCGTATAGGAGGAAATGGCGTTCCCCATGGCTGCCATGGGAACGATACACAGGCTTTCAATGCGCATGGCTGCGGAATAGCCGGCCAGCATTTCTGAACCAAAGCTGTTGACCACCGACTGAACCAGCATCATTCCAATGGAAACGGTGGACTGCTGCAAAATGGACGGCAGGGCCACCCGCGTCATATTTCGCAGCTCCGTCACAGAAAAAATGCCCTCTTGCTTTCCTTCGTAACTTCTCAGCTCCCGCAGGAAGATCATAAAAGAAATGACAGCGGAAACCCCTTGGGCAATGAGGGTGGCCCACGCTACTCCTGCCACCCCCAGGTGCATTGCCGTCACCATGTACACATCCAGCACCACATTGAGCACTGAGGAAAAAATCAACAGGTACAGCGGAATTCTGGACCTTCCCAAGGCGTTAAACATGGACGACAACACATTGTACATGAACAGAAAGGGAAGCCCCAGAAAATAGATGTTCAAATAGGTGACTGCTTGGTCCATTATATTTTCAGGGGTCCGCAACAGAACCATAATCTGCTGACTAAACAACAGTCCTACCCCACCCAGCAGAATGCTGATCCCCAAAAAGGCCAGCAACGCCGTGGATACGGACCGTTTCATCCGGGGATAGTCACGGCGGCCAAAGGTCTGACTGGTAATCACAGAGGCTCCCACACCCCCACCTATGGCAATGGAAATAAACACATTGGTCAGAGAATAGGAGGCGCCTACTGCCGCCAATGCGTCTTCTCCTACAAACCGTCCCACAATCACAGAATCGGCCATGGTATAAAGCTGCTGGAAGAAATTCCCCAGCATCATAGGCAGGGCAAAAATCAGCAGGGCGCTGACTGGCCTCTTTCGAATCAAATACTCTTTTTCCATACAATCACCCATCCTTGATGAATTCATTCCGTGGCCTCCGCAGGCTATCTCGAACAGGCGATGGCGCCCGATCTGGAAAGAACCAGAGAGCCGGATTTTCCCTGGACTCCGAATCCGCAAGAAAAAAAGAACCGGAGCAAAGCAGGCTTTGCTCCGGAATGGTGGACCATCAGGGACTTGAACCCCGGACCGACCGGTTATGAGCCGGCTGCTCTAACCAACTGAGCTAATGGTCCGCACCAAAAGCCGCCTACTTGGGCAACGGCGGCATCGTTCCGCGCTTTCCTCCCATCCCACAGAAAGGGCTCCCAGGGATCCATAGGAAACGCTGGCATGTTCATACCGTTTCACGGGGTTTGATACAAACCCGTAACGTATCAAATGATATCATATTTGAATCCATTTGGCAAGAGCTTCTTTCCTGCAAAAAGGTTTACAAGTAGGACATAAAAAATCCCCATTTTGTTCAGGTGTTTCCTTTATGATAAAATAGAAAAAGAAAGAGACATCCCCAATTTCCATGAAAGGAGGTACCCATGAAACGCATTTACCTTATTACGGGAGCTGGCGGCTTCCTGGGGAATACCGTTGCCCGCCACATCTCCCTGCAACCTGGAGATGAAATCAGGGCCCTGCTTCTTCCTAAAGAATCTTCTAAAAGCTTGGAAGGCATCCCTTGTTCCATTTACCGAGGTGATATCACTCAGAAAGAAAGTTTAACTTCTTTCTTCCAGGTGCCAGCCGGTTTCCAGATCATTGTTATCCACTGCGCGGCGGTGGTGTCCATAGGGTCCCGATTTGACGAATCTGTCTTCCGCGTCAATGTGCTGGGAACTGAAAACGTGGGAGAACTTTGCCAGAAAGTGGGCGGAACACTGATCTATGTGAGCAGCGTCCACGCCATCCAGGAAGGTCCTGAAGGAACCATAATCCGGGAAACCAAGAACTTCGATCCCGAACAAGTTCAGGGATTCTATGCAAAATCTAAGGCTCTAGCGGCCCAAGCAATTCTCCGCCAGGTAGAGCAAACTGGCTTGCGAGCCTGCATTGTCCATCCCTCTGGATTGATTGGACCGGGAGACTACGGAAACACGCACATGACCCACTTGATTCTCCAAGCCATGGAAGGACATCTTCCTGCTATTGTCAAGGGAGGATATGACTTTGTAGATGTGCGGGATGTGGCAATGGGAATTCTCTCTGCCGTTGACCGAGGAAAATCTGGAGAAACTTATCTTCTGACAAACCGATATGCCACCATTTCTCAAGTGGTGGATCTGGTAGCCCGCACTGTCAAAAGGCGGAAAATCCGAACAGTAATTCCTCTGTGGACAGCAAAATTAACAGCTCCTGTTATGGAAACCTACTCCCGCTGGAGGAAAACCGTCCCTTTATTTACAGGCTATTCCCTCTACACCCTGCAATCCAATTCCAACTTCTCCCATGAGAAGGCAGACCAAGAATTGGGATACCGGAACCGGCCTTTAGAAGTGACAATTCGGGACACTGTCACCTGGTTAAAACGATCTCACCGCTTCTCAAAGCAAAACTGGAAAACCGTATATTCTCTTAGCACCGCTAATAACTGACAAAAAACCGGTAAATGCTAAACATTTACCGGTTTTCTCGTGGCTCCCCCAGTTGGACTCGAACCAACGACACCGCGGTTAACAGCCGCGTGCTC
>UQQZ01000078.1 GCA_900543305.1 uncultured Oscillospiraceae bacterium | reverse complement strand
TAGGCCAGATCCAAATAGATGGCCCTGTGCAGCCGGTTCTTCAGCCGGGTGCGCAGACGGATGGGAAGACCTTGAAGGCGCTCCCCCTCTCCAACCAGGATCAGAAACCGGTACTTACGGTTGGCTTCGCCGGCCTTACGTTGGAGGTACTCCTCCAGGGGTAACCCGGCCGTGTCGTTTTGGACGTACTCTACGCCGTAAAACGTCTTGTCCAGCTGGGAAGCAATCACTTCCAAGAGCTTGTCCGCCGGGAAACGGTGGGTTTGCAGCTTTTTGGGCTCCAGGAGCCGTTTTGGGCGCCCCTGGCCCCGGTCGGTGTAGAAACACTCGACGACGCTGCAAACTTCTCCTGAGAGCTCCAGGGAGAGGTAGAGCGTGCGGCCGTGCCTTGTCTTAATAACAGCCCGGTACGCAGAGCTCCCCGCCCCGGCGCTCTCCAGGAAAAGAATGCTTTTGTGCATAGACATCACCTCCGGAGGGAGAATATATGGTTTCCCGTATGGCCTTTGCGGTCAGCGGGAGTGGGTTTTAGTCTTCTCGCGGGACAGTTCACGATTCCGCTCCAGCCGGGCAAGTTCACGGGCAAGCTCTTTTGCTTGAATACGTCGCTGCCGTTCGCCTCTCTGCAAGTCAACGTAGCTAACGTGGCGGGTGGGTTTTCTCTCGACCCCTTGGACTCGTAGGCTTTCGTGACTGACGCGCTTTTTGACGTGGCACCTCTCGTATGCCCGGTTTTGTACCCTAGCCCAAGCCCGACGCCATATTTCAATGTAGGACCGTTGGTTGTGCTCACGGTCTTTCTTGGGATTGAACCCCTCCGGCCCCACCGTCCGTGTTGAAACAATAATGTGGACGTGGGGATTGCTTTTCGGATGATTCGATGGTAACTTTCCTCTGTGGATGGCAGCCACCGCACAAAGACCCTGAGATACAAAGTTCTCCTGAATGAACTCATTGACGATTCGTGCCCACTCGCCTGGCATGAGTTCGTTTGGCAAAGAACAGATGAACAAGCGTCCGGTACGGGCGTCTTTCCGCTTTTCCACCTTGTTGAGCTCATCACATAGACACTGTAAGTCTCGAAGCGCATTCGGAGCGCTGGGGGGTAGATACACCCGGAATTGCACCAAGTCGAACCGGCGATGGCGGTAGGTTTTACCACTGTAGTTGTCATGGACTTCCTTGCCACTAATATAGCTTAGCACGGAGCCCAACGAACGGCCTTTGCCGCGAGAGAGGGGGGAAACTTCTACGTGGTAGTTCATCGGGTTAGGCCCCTTTCCAAATCTGAATCGTCTTGCGATGTGTAAGTGGACTCCTCAGGGATAGAGAAAGGGGGTTCGTCCGATGGAGAATTCCTCCAATCGCCATTTGGATCTGTAGCCACAAGGCCTTTCGCCCTGGCTTTCAGATCCTCCAGTAAATCTGTGTCCAGAGACAAGAGATAGAAGAACGCCTCCAGCTCAGCGAACTCCTCATCGTTCTGAGCGGTACTCCCAGGTGTAAGAGATTTCACACTGGGAAAATACTTGGTAAACATTGCCCCGACGAGGAAATTGCGGCGCTTGTCGGCGTTTTGCTGCGACTTGCGCTGGGTTGTCTCCGCTGTGCGGAGTTTTTTATCTGCTTGTTTCGTTCGTTCTTCTAGGGACATCATGGAAACCTCCTTTGGTATTGTTTTTACTTCTGGTATACCAAATATTATCCTGGCACACTCAGAGACTGTCATAGACTGAGGGAGATCGGAAGGCTGAATTTTTTGAATCTGATAAACGCCGTAGGGTGATATCAAGATTACATCATTCAGGAAAGCAAGCTCGTGAGGCTGAATGAATGGTTTCTCTGAGCTATTGCACTGCAAGTTAAATCCGGCAATGTGGACTTTCCGGTCCAGATTGACGCCTGCTCCCCACGGTAGAGAAGGGGTAGTTCCTGCCAGGTCGCTCAGAGCCTTTTGTGTCTCTGGGTCGTTGGAGCCCAAGATGACCTTGTACGAACAGTTGTCCAGAATGATTCGCCTCCCGTTTTCTCCGAAGTGCTCGTCTAATTGGGCCGTGCTCTGAATTATGAGGCAGATGGTTACTCCCTTGCTACGTAGAGTCGCCATGGCTGAAGTCATTCCCTCTATCCGACCCAACCGCGGAAATTCATCCATCAATAGGAGAATCTGTTCGCAGTTTCGTCCTTCTTTGCTGTACTTTTCAGGTCGCCGTTCCAAGTAGCGGAACAACTGCTTGTACATCAAGGAAATCATGCCGCTCCAAGCATCAATTTTGTCGGCTGGAATGCGCAGAAAGATGACTTTCTCCTCCAGGGCCTCCCAGGTAAAGCACTTGGCACCTTCTCTGGCGCCACGAAACGCGTGGCTGACGTTGGGATCGGTAGCTAGAATTGCCAGTTTTGTCCGAGCTTCAGCACCAAGACTGCCGATCATCTCGCCATTCTTAACATAATCCTCCACCATGCTTCTCGTTACTGAGTCGCCATTTTGTTTCAGGTATTTGGACATTTCATCCCATGGCTTTGCAACAATCTCAAGAAGCGCCTCGCTAAAACTTAGGTCGCTCAAATAGTAGTGCCTAAGACCTGCCTGTAAGATGACTCTTGAAGCTTCTCTCCAGAATGGCTCCGTTACACTATGTGAGTCCGGGATTAGCGATACTGCTATGTCGTAGAGAGATGTGTTTAGATTGCTTTTATCATCTGAATCGAGACATCCAAAAGGATCATAGCTAGGGCTACTTGGATCTTTGGGGTCAAAGATGATAAAGGGACGTTTTACATATCCTTTGGAATACATCTGCGAATAAAGGCCAGACAATTCGCCCTTTATATCCAGGATGAGCATAGGCCCTCTATACGACTTCATGGTAGGTATTGCTATGCCAGTGCTTTTGCCACTTCCGGAGCCTCCAATGGTAGCGATATGCCCCTCTTCCATCCCTTGCGGGATACCTACAGAAAAGGGCGACATTAGGCTGTTTGAAAGGCCGAAAGTGATGCCTCCGGTGTCACTAAACCTGTCAAATAGCAAGTTGTTGGGGATTGGAGTCCAACGGTTGTCTACTGCGCCTGGCAAAATTCCCATCTGGTTTAGTAAGGCCTTGCCACGCTTGCCAAGATTAAGAAATGAATGTAAAATCATAACAAAACCATCCTTTTATGACACTGAACTGTGGCACCCTTTCCATGAGGGTAAAAATTCAGTTGTAGCTGGTGGATTTTCCACTCGGTGACAATACGCTAGCACGGTAATGGTTTGACTGAGTTCGCCCACAACCTACTCTCCCGTGCACTAGCCTAAGTAGTTGCACCTCCTGGCTATAATGTTCGCGGCTAGCGGATGACGCCCCATTAAGGACGTCACGGCCCAGTCGTTAAATTGTGTGGCTTCAGCCGAAGAAGTATCACACCGACTGGTACCCTTGAAAACCTCCTTTACATTTTTCCGCTAGATTTTTGTATTGACACAAAATCAAAAATCCACTATAATTAGTGTACCAGGCGGGGCGGGAATAGTCAATAGATTCTTTAGGTTTTTTAATAGCAGAAATCTACTATCGAAAAAGGTGCCGCAAGAACGTACAAAAGGAGCACAATTATGCGTTTAATTGATTATGGGAAATATGGGTATGAATGTTTGAACGAAAGCGGGTCGGTTTTGTTGTCGGAGGATGACAGCCATTATTCTTTATTTGAATATATAACAAAAGATTTATCTGCTGCGTCTAATGTATTTGAGGCATATATTCGATGCAGACTGGACTTGAAAACTTTAAAAGTGCATAAGGATTCCTCTGGCGATGAGTATTTTAAGCAGATTGAGAAAATTCTTATACCGATGCATCCATACTATCAACATGCGTTTTCCGAAGCATGTAAAAATATAATAGGGGAGTTTTTCAATCGATTGCTTTTATATTGTTGCTATCAACATGAAAACACTTTTAATCCTGAAATTGCCAAATCGAAGGAATGGTACCTGGACACACTAAATTATCTGATGGAACCTTTTTTGCAATATTTTGATCGTGATTCTGCTAGGTTTTATAATAAATATTTAGAAATAATAAACGAAGATTTTTACACCGGGGATTCTCCTAAAGAAGAGTTTAGCTTTCTCATAAATGGTGTACCTAGTACTATGCCTCACATTTTTGACGATGCGATTATCGCTCAGAGAACCTTACGTAATATGCTTTACTATGTATTGGATATTACTGCGCAAGATTTTAGTTATTTAAAAACATCTCAACGACTATGGATTTTCGTGAATATATTCTATAATCAGTTCAAAAAATTGAATACAAGTGCGGAAAGACGCTTCTTTTTTAACCAATATTTACCATTGGAATATATAAATGGAAACTATAATAATATATTTTCTAAACTTGCTTCCCTTGATGGCATGGACATAGAAAATGGTGAAGTATCGCAGGAAGAAAAAGAAGCTTTATATAAAGCAATTGATCTTGCAAATAAGAAAGAAGACATCCGTATGTTTGAAGAATATGAGGTGATCAGTTTAGAACAGTTATTATACATTGAAATCATGTCTATGATTCGGGATGAAATTATGATTAGAAAATGTAGGAATTGTGGCAAATATTTTGTAGTAACTAATAGGAATACTGCGTATTGTGATCGAATTAACGAATCTGGCAAACGGTGTTCTGCTATCGGTTCCTCACGAAATTTTCTAAAGAAAATGGAAGAGGATGAAGCACTTAAAATTTATACACGTGCCTATAAAACTCACTTTGCCCGTGTAAAAAAGGGCACCATGGAAAAAGCTGCATTTACGGAATGGTGTAAGGAGGCAAAAGGAAAACTTGAGCACGTTCGATCAGGCTTACTAGATATGGCTGCTTTCCAAGAGTGGCTAAAACGGTAAAAAGAAATCGGTTTGGAGAATGGGTACGGTGAGATTGAGAT
Source organism: uncultured Oscillospiraceae bacterium (assembly GCA_900543305.1). GTDB lineage: Bacteria > Bacillota > Clostridia > Oscillospirales > Acutalibacteraceae > Acutalibacter. The sequence goes on along the minus strand of UQQZ01000078.1, from coordinate 6,860 downwards.
TAAAATGTAATAATTCTCCCTGTCTCCTGTGCGGAGGCAGGGCATGTCCATTTTCATACCGAATCGTAGGACAGGAGGTTTTCCCGTGAAAAGCAACGGAAAGGTGACCGGCTACCTGCACACCAAGGGCCGGTGGATGGTCAATGGCAACGAGGAGCCCATCATCCTGCGGGGATGGGCCGCGGGCAACTGGATGAACCCGGAGGGCTACATGATTGACGGCATCCCCGGTATGTACGGTTTCACAGACATGGGCGGCGGGCTGGTGAACAACATCCGCTTCGACCGGCAGCGCACCATCGCCTACGGTGTGCGGGAGCTGGCGGGCACCCAGTACGCCAGCACATTTTGGCAGCGGTGGTACCGGGCCTACCTAAGCGAAGGGGACATCCGGGCCATGGCGGAACTGGGGTACAACTCCGTGCGGCTGGTGCTGGACGGCAACGGGTTCCTCTACGAGGAGCCTGGTATCCAGTTCAACGAGGACACCTTTGCCATGCTGGATCAGGTGCTGGATTGGTGCGAACAGTACGGCCTGTACGCCATCTTAGACCTGCACGCCGCCCCCGGTGGGCAGTCTGGCGTCAGCTGCGATAACGGCATTGACAACCAGCCCCATATGTTCACCGAGCCGGAGAGCTACGAGCGGACCCTCGTCCTGTGGGAGGAGTTCGCCCGGCGCTACAAGGACCGGTGGATCGTGGGGGCCTACGAGCTGCTCAACGAGCCGGTGTCGCCGCCCAGCCTGCGGGGCATGAGCGCCCAGCTCCGCCAGTTCTACGAGGAGGCCATCGCCCGCGTCCGGAAGATCGACCAGAAGCATATGTTCATTCTGGAGCCTCCGGCCTTCGCTCACGACATGGCCTTCCTCGATAAGGGCTTTGACCCGGAGGATAACAACTGGGCCTACTCCGTGCACCTGTACTGGTTCAACCCCCAGATGTCCGATTTCTACCAGTACCTGGAGCCTTCCCGGCGGCTGTACGTGCCAGTGTGGATCGGCGAGGGCAGGGGGAACCCGGCGGACATGGCTGTGTTCTACGACATGGTGGCCGAGTATGGCGTAGGATTCAACGCCTTCTGCTGGAAGTACATGCGGGACGAGGAAGGAAACGCCAATAACGGACTGTTTTCCTACCCCATGCCCCAGGGCTGGGAGAAAATCGCCCGGTACATCGACCAGGGCGGCCCCCGGCCCAGCTACGAGGAATCCCAAAAGCTGCTGGACGCCTGGATAGAGGCCAGCCACTTTGAAAACTGCCAGACGGTTCCTCTTATGGCGGAGTACACCCTCCGGCGCCAGGGAATCACCCTTCCCGCCGCCGGATACGACAGTGAAGAGGGCTCCTTTCACGGTACCTGGCGGGAGGGCAATGTCTACGCCTACCGGGCAGAGGATAAAATCAAGATGGTTCGCAAGGAGGGAGCTCCCATCCCTCACATTTTTGACAAGCCGATTGTGGGCTTGGAACACCTGTTGGTGGATCTGAGGGAGGGGGAGTTTGTCACCTACTCGGTGAATCTGGTGGAGAGCCCCGCCCCAGCCAAACTCACCGGTCAAGCCTTGGAGGACACCACCTGCCAGGTGACGGTGGGAACTACCACCCAGACCTTCCAATGGAAGAAGGGCCAACTACTCCAAGGCGAGCCCTTGCTGCCGCTGGTTCCCGGTGCCCGCTGCGGCGTGAGAATCCAAGTGGAAAGAGGGGAACTGCTTCTCCAGTCGGTGGAGTTCCCCCTGGTGTAAGCCGGGAGCTTTCTCCCCTAGAACCTGAAAAAGAATGGGAAATGGCTGCGGATCGTTCCAATGACGATCTGCGGCCACTTTTTAAGGTTATCAGAGTCGTACGTTTGCTATGGCCCAATCAACAGGCGGGCCATTTTAGACGGCGGTTGTTTTGTCACACTGCGGCATGGAAGCACTCCTGGAAAGGCGGCAAATGTGCCACGGGCAAACTGCCTAGGGCACAGAAATAAAGGAGACGAGAAAGAGAGTGTGGATTCCGTTTTTTTCGCTCAGCTCTATGTGTAATACTCCAGAGCCAGTGAGCGCAGCGAAATATCCCTTGAAAGGGGATGGTTTGTTCATTCGTTCGTTCGCAAAGGTCACTATCTCAGGAGTGGAAAATGAGCGTTAACGGCTACCATATACCCTGCTTGGCTAGATGAACGAATGAACGAACGTAGGGTAGGTTCACCAGCCGTTCCCCTCTCACAGCATCTCCTCCACCTTTAATGATATATTCTCTCTTTAGAACGCAAAGCGAAGGGAGGAATGTATTTGGCAAAAAATCATATCTTCAAAATCATCCTGCTGGTGGCTACGGTGGTACTGGCCGCCTTGCAGGGCGTCGCAGAAATGGAGGAGGATAGCGTCACCAACAACATACTGTAGCATCAAGCAAAGGAAGGGTTCCCTGTGGAGGGAGCCCTTCTTTTCATTTCATTTTAACTTAACAGGAGGTACGTACAATGGCAGCTAATGTGGAATCTATGTTCTATGTCCGTCAAGCTCCTTGGCACGGTCTGGGCGTCCGGGTGGAAGCAGCCCCCAGTTCGGAGGAAGCCCTGCGGCTGTCTGGCCTTAACTGGAACGTGGTCCAGCAGCCCATCAAGACCAGGGGTGGCGTGGAGATCTCCGGGTACAAGGCCAATCTCCGGGATGTGGACAACCAGGTGCTGGGGGTGGTCACCGACCGGTACCGGGTGGTACAGAACGCCGAAGCCTTTGCCTTTACCGACGCGCTGCTGGGGGAGGGGGTGAAGTACGAAACCGCCGGTTCCCTGCAAAACGGCAGGAAGATATGGCTTCTTGCCAAACTGCCGGATAAATACATCATCGAGGGGGACCAGGTGGAGCCCTACCTGGTGTTCAGCAACTCCCACGACGGCAGCGGGTCCATCAAGGTGGCCATGACCCCCGTCCGGGTGGTGTGCCAGAACACCCTGAACCTGGCCCTGGCTTCTGCCAAGCGGGTGTGGTCTACCATCCACGTGGGCGATCTGGCCGGGAAAATGGACGAGGCACACAACACCCTGCTCTTGGCGGAAAAATACATGGGCCAGCTGGGGATGGAGTTCTCCCGTCTGTCCAAGATCAAACTCTCCGACCAGAAGGTGCTGGACTACATCGACCTGCTCCTGCCCATGGACGACCAGCCCACAGACACCCATCGGAAGAACATGACCCGCCTGCGGGAAGATATGAAGCGCCGGTATTTTGAGGCCCCGGATCTCCGCCACGTGGGGAAGAACGCCTACCGGTTCCTCAACGCCGTCAGCGACTTTGCCACCCATGCCAAGCCCCTGCGGGAGACTGCCAACTACCGGGAAAACCTGTTCGCCCGCACCATGGAGGGCAATCCGCTCATCGACAAGGCCTATGAGCTGGTGCTGGCAGCGTGACAGGCTGCTCCAATCTACTAGGGGGGACTGGTAAGCTGTGCGGTGGAATGTCACGATTCGGGAAACCCTTGTCCGGGTGGTGGCGGTGGAAGCGGAGGACGCCTATACAGCCAAGGATGCCGTTCGCAGCCGGTACCGTGCCGGGAAGATTGTTTTGGAAGCTGATGATTTCAGCGATGTGAAAATTGACGCTGAGAAAGCCGGGGAACCAGTACCCCGGCCCTTTTCTATTTAGGAGGGATGTCTTTGAAGAAACACTGTGACCTTTGCCTTTATTCGTATGAAACCAAAGACCGGGAATCCAGACTGCCCTGCCGGAAACTGCGGCAGCACTGCTGCAACCCACACTACAACGCCCGTCCTTACTCGTTCCCCCGGTATTACGAGGGATGGAACACCGATTACTGCCGGTTCTGGACGCCCCGTTTCGAAAGGAGAGAAACCTCATGAAAGACAAGTATTCCATTGCCCAGCGCAACCGGGTGGTGGAGGAGAACCTATGCTGCATCGATACCGTGCTCCGCCGCAACCGCAGATGGGTCCGTCACATCCGGCTGGAGTACGACGATCTCTACCAGAATCTAGCCCTGTGCCTGATTCTCTCGGTAGAGGAGTACGATTCCAGCTTTGGCCCGCTGCGCCCCTACCTTTACCGGAAGCTAAGGGAGGAGTTGAGAAACATCCCAAAACCGTACAGATTGGAGGAAACGTATGACAGCGAACGTGTTGGTATCCACCGGGAATCTTCCCTATGAGGATTGGCTGGAATACCGGAAGGCCGGGATCGGCGGGTCGGACGCCTCAGTGGTCTGTGGGGTCAGCCGGTACAAATCCCCGGTGGAGTTGTGGATGGAGAAAACCGGCCAGCTGCCTTCCCAAGAAGCGGGGGAGGCGGCCTACTGGGGCAATTTGCTGGAATCTTTGGTACGGGAGGAATTCATCAAGCGGACGGGCATCCAGGTGACGAAACCCACGGTGATCTACCAAAGCCAGGAGCACCCCTTTATGCTTGCCAATGTGGATGGCCTCTGTGAGGACGATCTCCACGGCCCCTGCATCTTTGAAGCCAAAACAGCTTCGGCATATAAGGCGGGGGAGTGGGAGGATTCCATCCCGGACGAGTACATGATCCAGATCCAGCACTACATGGCGGCGACCGGCTATCAGGGGGCCTACATCGCTGTGCTCATCGGCGGCAATGCTTTCCGCTGGAAGTTTGTGGAGCGGGACGAGGAACTGATCGCCATGCTCCTCTCCCTGGAAGAGGATTTCTGGCGTCATGTGCAAAAGGGTACGCCCCCGGCCCTGGATGGTTCCAACGCTTCCGCCAGATTCCTTGCCGAACGGTTTCCCAACAGCGTTCCTCAGTCTGAAATCGCCCTGCCGGGGAAAGCCCAGGAGCTGCTCTCCCAGTACGATGAGGCCTGCCGGCAGCTGGAGAAAGTCACCGCCCGGAAGCAGGAGGCGGAGAACTTGCTCAAGGAGATGCTGGGAGACCATGAGATAGGCACAGCCGGGAACAGGGTTGTTACCTGGAAAAGCGTCACTCAAGAGCGGCTGGATACCAAGACCCTCAAAGCCGAGCACCCCACATTGTTTAAGAAGTATGCCAGTCAAACATCGTACCGCCGGTTTGCTATCAAGACCGTGCGCTCCCTAGGAGGTTGAGAAGATGGATGCCACCAATTTAAAGACCCGCATGAACACCAAAGTCCAAGCATTGTCTGAACGGGAGCCGGGCACTTCCCAGTACCTGGCCCTCACCAGCAACGCCTTGGAACTCATCCAGGAGAACTTAAAGCGTCAGCCCCTGTCCTTTCAGCTGTTTGACATGGTCAAATCCCCTTCCGGCGGCTCCACGGTATTTTCCGTGCCGGGGCTCTCTGGGGAGGAGGCGGAAAAGGAGCTCACCGGCATCATCCTGGACTACATGACCCCCAGGGCCTACTGGGCTACGCCCGACCCGGTGGAGGGGATGCCGCCCACCTGCCTGAGCAAGGACAGCCTTATTTCCCAGGACGGAAAAGCCTGCGCCCACTGCCCCTTCAACGACTTCGGCAGCAAAGATGGGGAGTCCCCGGCAAAGGCGTGTAAAGAATCGGTGCTGCTGTTCCTGCTCCGTCCGGGCAGCGTGTTTCCGCTCCTAGTGCGGGTGCCTGTGACCAGCAAGAAGATTTTTCTCAAGTATACCACCCGCCTCATCAGCCGGATGACGCCCCTGAGCAGTGTGGTGACAAAGATCACCTTGGAAAAATCCACCAGCCGGGAGGGGAAGCCCTATGCTCTGTTCCACTTCGATGCGGTGCAAATCCTGGACCAGGAGACTGCCGCCAAAGCCAGGGAGTTTGGGAAACAGTTCATGGAGTTTGTCAACGCCGCCGATGTGGAGCCGGTGTTCACCCAGGCCAGTTGAGGAGGCGACATGGAGGAAATGCGGAAAGCCTATCCCATGGGGGACATGGTGATGTATGAAAGAAAGCCCAGCCCTCTGGCGGGCAAGACGGTGGTGATCACAGGGAAGCTGTGGCGCTTTACCCGGAAAGAGGCGCACCAGCAGCTTCTCAGTCGTGGGGCTATTGTCAAGCGGACGGTCACCAAGAAAACGGATTACCTGGTTAAGGGAGACAAGCCCGGTGCCAAGCTGGACAAGGCCATTGCCTTGAGGATTCCTGTCCTGTCGGAACGGGAGTTCCTCACCATGCTTCTTCTGTAACGGGCAGCGGGGCGCCTCAATAGGCTATACCCATGTGAGACAGGGAAAATGTGTTTCAATAGGATGGAATCCCAGATTTTGAGACCTCTTTTGGCTCGCGGCCACCCTATTGAGACAGGCAAGGAGGTGGAACATGAAAATCGGCTATATCCGGGTGAGCACCCAGGAGCAGAACACCATCCGCCAGGAGGTGATGATGGAACAGCTGGGCGTGGAGGAACTGTACATCGACAAGGCCAGTGGAAAGAACACCGACCGCCCGGAGCTGAAGAAGATGATAGCCTACGTCCGGCGGGGCGACACCGTGATTGTGGAGTCCATCAGCCGGTTTGCCCGTAACACACGAGACCTGCTGAACCTTATGGAGCAGCTGTCCGCCAAAGGGGTGGAATTTGTCTCCAAGAAGGAGGCCATCGACACCACCACGCCCACAGGCAAGTTTATGCTCACGGTCTTTGGGGCTGTGGCGGAGCTGGAACGGGAGTACATCCTCCAGCGGCAGCGGGAGGGCATTGAGATTGCCAAGCAGCAGGGCAGGTACAAGGGCAGGAAACCACTGACGCACCCCGGCTTCCAGGAGATTGTGGCCCGGTGGAGGCGAGGGGAACTCACCGCAGCGGAAGCTTCCAGGCGGCTGGGGATGAGCAAGGCCACCTTCTACCGGAAAGTGAAAGAAGGGCCCCGCTCAGAAGCCACTGGGAACTCGGCTGCCAGGGGATAAACCCCTGCCCCCCGGCGCCTG
>UQQZ01000077.1 GCA_900543305.1 uncultured Oscillospiraceae bacterium | reverse complement strand
ACCGAATTCCCCGGCATAGCCGTCTTTTCCCTTGTAGAGCTGTTCTCCAATGAGAATTCCCATTCCGATTCCGTCATGAATATTCAGATGAATCATATTTTCGTACTGGTAATGAAAAGCCGATTCACCCAGAACAGAAAGATTCCTGCCAATAGCTCCGACCTCCCCGCCGCACATGGAGGTTGTCCCGCCAAAACACCCCCCAAATCCGCACTGCCAGCGCGTGGGTTTTTGTGGCGCTTTTTTCCGGATTTCTACGGGTTTTCTACGGGGCGTTTCTTAGAAATCCGTTAGAACTTTCCCCTCCCCGCGGGGACTTCCCGACCTAGGAATTCCCTCTCTTTTTTCTTTTCTGTCTTCTCAAAACCCGCAGAAACTCTGGCTTTTTGGGGTTCCCACAGCTTCCCCCATCTTCCGTCAAATTCCGCCAGGTTCGGAAATTCCGGACACACTCGAAATGCGGTAGGTCGACTTCAAACCGGCGCAAGAGTTCAAATTTCTTCATCTCCGCCAGCGGCAAGCTGCCGCTCCCCATTCGCGAACTGCACATTGGTGTAGTTCGCGAATTTTTATGTCCACGCTTGTACCATGTATCTATTTTGCCAACACTCCCCATGAAAAACCCCACTCAGTTTTGCTGGGTGCATTTTTTCTTTTAGCTATATTAGTTGTTTTCAAAGCAACTATCGCGCCATCTCCAGTACCTAGAAAATCGAAACTAGAAGAGAACCGGGACTGGAAATAGCAGAGGGCCTGTGCTATAATCAATGCGTCGTATAAAAAAAGAAGGAATCGTTTTTTGTCGATTTCCGGTTGTAAGAAATTTGCTACGCAGTGAAACAAAAAGCTGTCCGCAATCTGAAATAGATGGAAAAGGGAAAGGAGTCGCGTATGCCCTGTACAACGATTTTGGTGGGCAAGAAAGCCAGCCATGACAACTCAACGATCATTGCCCGCAATGATGACGGCGGATTTGAAGCCAAGCGCCTTTTGACTCACCCGGCTAGGGAGAAGGCTACCACGTACAAAACGGTCATCTCTCACCTGACGGTGGAACTGCCGGGGAATGCCATGCGTTATACCGACTGCCCCAACGTGACAAAGACCAATGGCGTATGGCCCGCCTGCGGCATCAATGAGGCCAACGTGGCTATGACCGCCACGGAGACCATCACCAGCAACGCCCGGGTTATCGGCGCGGACCCCTATGTCCGGTATCAGAAAAAGAAAAACCGCAACAGCAAAGAGGTTCCCGGCGGAATTGGCGAAGAGGACCTGGTGACCCTCGTGCTTCCCTATATTCATTCTGCCCGGGAAGGTGTGCTTCGAACCGGCGCACTGCTGGAGCAATATGGCACCTATGAGCCCAATGGCATGGCTTTTGCGGACGCCAATGAAGTCTGGTGGCTGGAAACCATCGGCGGCCATCACTGGATCGCCAGACGGGTGCCGGATGACCGAGTGGTCATCATGCCCAACCAGTTTGGTCTGGATCATTTTGACTTTGCGGATGCTTATGGGGAGCAGAAAGAACACCTTTGCTCCAAGGATCTGCAGGAATTCGTAGAAAAGTACCACCTGGCCCTGGATACGGGGGCGGATTTCAACCCCAGACTGGCCTTTGGTTCTCATTCTGACGCTGACCATATTTACAATACCCCCCGCGCCTGGTTCATGGCCCGGTATTTCCTGCCCCGCACTTACAAGTGGGACGGGGATAACGCAGACTTCACCCCGGAGAGCAACGACATTCCTTGGTCTTTTGTGCCGGAGCGCAAGGTGACGGTGGAGGATGTGCGGTATTTGCTGGGATCCTATTATCAGGGAACGGCCTACAATCCCTACGACAAGAACGCCGCGTGCAAGGGGAAGTACCGCACCATTGGTGTGCCCAACAGCGATGTTTGCGGAATCATGCAGATTCGCGGCGATTTGCCGGAGGCAATCCAGGGTGTGGAGTGGCTCTCCATGGGTGGCAGCGGCTTCACGGCCTGCTTCCCGGTATACGCCAATGTGACGGAGTTCCCCAAGTACCTCAGCGGTACTACGGATACGGTTTCCACGGACAGCATGTACTGGCACAGCCGGCTCATTGCCGCGCTGACAGACGCCCATTTTGGGAATGCTCTGTTGTTTGACGAGCGGTATGTGAATGCCGTGATGAATCGTGGACAGCAGTTCCTATACGAGTACGATGAGAAAATCCAGCAGGGTGAGCCTGTGGAAATCCTGAAGGAAGCCAACCGCAAGATTGCCGACATGGTGAAGGAAGAGTCGGACAAAGCCCTTTCCCAGATTCTCAAAAACGCCTCCGAGCACATGAAGATCCGTTATCACAGAGGAGATAACTAAGCAAGCGATCTCGGAAACAAAGCAGCACCAGCCGCTAAGCGTCAGCGGACTGGTGCTGTTTTTCTTTGTTTATTGGCAAAATCAGCCTTTAATCCTATACCTTTCACTAACCTGTAGGGGCGTTATGATACAGGCTCCCAGGAAATCCGGCAAGGGGCAGATGCAAATTAGGACAACCAAGAACCTTCCACTGGGCAGAGTTGTCCAGTTGCTTTTTTCTGCCAAACACAAAAGTCTGGTTGATAGAAATACTGCTTTTCTTGTGGTACAATGAAATCCAAGGGAGCGGGGAAATTCCAGCGAAAAACACCGTGTAGTTTCCTCTTTTTCCAGTAAAGACACCTCGCAACCGCCAGTTGACACACTTCCATATCTGGATGGTAGCTATGCAACCGCTAATGCTGCTTCAATGACTCCAAACACAAAAAGGAGCGATGACCATGAACCTGGCAGACAGAATCCAATCTTTGCGGAAAGCAAAGGGAATCTCCCAAGAGCAGCTTGCGGATCAAATCGGGGTTTCCAGGCAATAAGATGCCTACAACAAAACCGAAAGCCTGTAACCACAATAGAACATGGAAAGGAGCAAGGAACATGCCATTTCATCTTGTTCACGGGGATATCACCAAACTAGCTGTGGATGCCATCGTCAACGCCGCCAACAACAGCCTGCTGGGAGGCGGTGGCGTAGACGGAGCCATCCATCGGGCTGCTGGTCTGGAGCTCTTAGCCGAGTGCCGCACTCTGGGTGGTTGTGAAACCGGCCAAGCCAAGCTCACTGGCGGCTATCACCTGCCTGCCAAGTACGTGATCCACACCGTGGGGCCCATTTGGCGGGGCGGCAATCATGGAGAGCAGGAATTGCTCTCCGCCTGCTACCGAAACTCTCTGGAGCTGGCTTTGTCCCATCACTGTAAGAGTGTGGCCTTTCCCTTGATCTCCTCCGGGGTCTACGGCTACCCCAAGGACCAAGCTCTGAAGGTGGCGGTGGACACCATTGAGAACTTCCTACTGGACCACGATCTGGAGGTCACGCTGGTACTCTTCGACAGGGCTTCCTAACTCGCCCGGCGCCTGCTCAACAACCAACTCCAACAACAAGCCCCCGACTCTGTGGCTGAGAAGCTGCTCCACAGAATCGGGGGATTTTCTTACCAGTCAGGCCTTTCTCACCGGCTGGCGGATCACTGTTTTCAACCGATCTGGCTTACAACGCCGCACATCGCTGAGGTAGATCTCGTGGTGGAAACGGTTCTCCCCAAAGTCCAGCTCCAAGCCCTGGGCTTTGGCGTACTCCTCCATGGCGGCCACGGTGCCAGGCTCGTTGTCGTAGGAGCCGATATGCATGGACTGGACGCACAGCCCCTCCTCCCAGGAAAAAAACTCCACCGGGGAGAAGTCCTGTTTTTTCTTCTCTGTGGCCTCCCCAATGGCCCAGTCAAACACCTCTTTGGTGACAAACTCCGGCAGGCGGATCAGGGAGATCCACTGAAACCTCTCTTTGTGAGTGTAGTCCACCCCTTGGACTCCGTCCTGCCACCACAGGCCTTCCAAGGGCGGCACCACATAGTCAAAGTACCCCTCCAGCTGGTGCTTGCCCAGTTTGCTCATCTTGATGGTGAAGGCCACTGCGTATAGCATCCCCAGAGCCTGCTTATATGTGCCGCCCTCCTCATTGGGGTCGCCTTTTCCCTGCACTGCCAGGAAATTCATGGCGGGTACTGTGACGATCCCCGGTTTCTTGGGAGGAAGATAGAATTCCTTGTACTCCTTTTTGTAGTCAAACGCCATGGGGCGTCACCTCCTTTAGCTGCTCCAGGCGGTGGTGTAGATCTTCCTCAAATTCCTGATCGGACAGGGCCATATCCCGGATGTCCCGCCAGAGCTGGCAAGGAGCCTCCCCACAGAAGCCACAGTGAGTCAGACGCTTCCGGTTGGCAGCGCATGTGTAGATGGGGCAGGCTTTCCCCTCTGAAACGAAAAACGCCTTACCCCTACTCTCATTGCAGCCAGGGCAGTCCTTTTGGTAGAAGTCACATTCCCCGCAGGCCTGGCCGCATACGGTCAGCCCCAGTGCCAGCCGCTGGGCCTTTTTGCTCAGTCCTCCCAGCACCAGGCCGTAGGATTTGTCCAGCATCTCCCGCAGCAGGTCGTCGGGCACCGCCCCGTCCGGCCGCACTGAGTTCCACCACTGCTTGTCCGAATAGTACCCAGGCAGGATGTCCTGGTACGCGCCCCGGAGGAACTCCCCCTCCATAGGGTCTAGCTTCAAGTTGATGTAGTAAGGCTTGCCCTCCTTGTCCAGGCACACCGCCGCGAACATTTTCCCGCCGATGTGATACCGCACCCAGTTCCACACCGGCTGAAAGTCCTTGGTCACGCCCCGTTTTTGCAGCAAGTATTCATCCAACCATTGGTAGCGCATAGTCTCCCCCCTCTATTCATAGTGGCTCAGCGCCCGGCGCAGCAACTGGGCCAGGCTATCCCTCAATTCTACCGGTTCCAGCAGTTCCGCTCCGTCCCCAAAGGTGAGCACCCAGCCCAACAGCCCCTCCACATCTGGGAATCCCCAGCGAAAGAGCAGCGTTCCCTCCGGCTCTACGGTGAAGCTGTCCGGGCCGTACTCCTCTACCAGCCGCCATTTCCATCGAGGTGAGAACCGCACCAAAGCCTGGTACACAGGCGGGAAGATCCGGGCATCGTCAAAGTCGGGCTGGGGCGCTTCACGAGGGGCAAACTCCTCCCCCACGGAAAGTTCCGTCATGCGCACCAGCTTGAACAGACGGAAGTCCTCCCGGCTCTGGCACCAGCCCCAGAGATACCAGGCCGACCAGTGAAACACCAGATAGTAGGGCTCCACCGTGCGCTGGCTCTCCCCGCCTGGGGCAAAGTAGGAAAAGCGCACCACCCGGTGATCATTCATTGCTCCCCGAAGTGCCTCAATCTTGGGGGCGAGGGTATCCTTGTACCAGGAAGCCAAGTCGATGAGCACATGGGCATCCCCCGGTGCCAGGGTGTGGGATCCAGCGCTGAGCTTTTCCATCAGCTGGGCGTAGCGGTGGGTCCCGCTGACGCTGTCCAAACTCCGCAGCCCCGCCAGGATGGCCTGCATCTCCGGGGCGGTGAGAACGGTCCGGTCCACCCGGTACCCTTCCATGATGGAGATGCCTCCTCCCGCGCCCTGGGTGGTAGTGAGGGGAATTCCCGCTTTGCTCAGGGATTCCAAATCCCGCTGGATGGTTCGGCGGGACACCTCAAACCACTCCGCCAGCTCCGGTGCGGTAACCTTCTCCCGTTGGAGCAAAAGGGATAAAATGCCGATGAGCCGATCCAGTTTCATAGGGCGCCTCCCTCCCGGTTTTCTGTATGATCTCTCACCTGTGGTGGACAAGTCGCGCAGGAAGCTTTCCAGCCAGCCGCCGGACTAGCCGGGTTCTTTTACCTCGCTGCCCGCGTTCCACGTTTTCTGGGACCATTATACCATGGATAGGCGACAGCTGGGTGTCATGTTTCAAGGGGAAGACAAAAAAGATTCTCTTTAAAAATTGCTCTTCTTTCCACATTCCCGCGCTGACAGGTTGAAAAGTTCCTCACAAGGAAAGTGGTAACCCTCAAGCAGAGAGGAGTCGCCTGCTTATTGGAACATCCCCTGTCACTGGCTATCATTTTGGGGCTGGAAACCACATGCAAAACCCGTTTGAAACAGTACCGCAAAGACCGTTTGGCCCGTCCAAAAAGTGAAAAACTCCCAAACAAAAACAGGGCCGAGGGAACCATTTGGTTCTCCCGGTCCTGTTTCCTTTCTCATCAGCTGGTGTTCTATGCCTTACTCGTTGTAGACCTCCACCCCTTGGGTGTCCACAGTCGGTTCTCTGTCGCTCAGCTGGACCGCAAGAGAAGGTTTCTCCACCATCCGGATCCTTTTTTCGAAAGCGCCTGGAACATCACTCCCCCGAAGAGTCCGCCTCGACCTCAGAGGCTTCATCGGATTCCGGTTGGCTAGTGACGGTTTCCCCAGTTTTGTCGCCGTTCTCATCCAGGTAGATCCACCGAATGGTGTACTCTTTCCCCCCCAGGTTCCCCACATTGATGACGTAGTCCTCCAGCAGGGACTGGGCCCGCTGCTGAGCATTGGCCAACAGCACCGTATCGCCTGCGGCGGTCTCCTGGAGCTTGGTCTGGGCAGCGTCAAAGGCAGCCACCTCATCCTCTGCGTTGATGCTGGCAGAACCGTCCGCCACAATGAAGGAATCCTCTGTCAGAGAGCTGGAGTCCACCTTACAGCTCAGCACTTTGGCGGCGGGCAGGGTGATGGTCACCTGGGTGTCCTTCACCTCCACAGTCACCTGGGACACATCCATCCCCAGGGTCACCACTCCGCTGTACTCAATCCAGAACTGCTTGTCCTTCTGCCAGAACAGGAAGCCCTCCGCGTCCTCCTCCTTGAACTTGGCCACGTTGTGATAGTAGCAGTCCATTACCGCCAGCTCACAGATAGCCTTCATCTGGGACACTTCCGGCTCCATGTCCGGAGCTTTGGTTTTTCCACCTCCACAGGATGCCAGAGAGAGGGTCAAAAGCAACGCCAAAAAACAAGATGCTATTTTTTTCATGGTCTTCCTCCTCACTCCACCACCAGGGTGTACTCCGTGTCCGCCTGATCCACGATGGGCTTCACCAGGGCGGTCAGGACGTTTTTGGCGTTCTGCTCCGCCAGGTCGTAGATGGCCTGCTGCTCCTGGCTCTCCTTCTCCACATCCGCCTCACAGGCCTTATAGGCTGTTTCCGTCACGGTGGAGGTGTTCAGCTTCTGGTTGTAGAAGATAAAGTCCAGTGAGGAGATGTCCACGTTCACCTCGGTAAGCTCCACCGGAGGCATGGTGATGCGAATGGTCTTGGCCTCTTCATCCAGGTCGATCCCCACCTGCTCAAAGTCGATGCCGGCGTTCACCTTGGCCTCGTAGGACACGTAGTAGTCCACCGACTCTGGATTGTCCTGATTCATCACCTGGGCGATGCCGTTATAGACTGCGGTAAAGGTGGACAGCTCACTGACATCGATAATCTCCTGAAGCGTGGACACCGTGATGACCTCCGCCTGTTTCTTGCTGTTTCGGGCGGTGGGAATTACGATAAACGCCATCACCAGCACCACGATCACCACAATCAGCGCCCCCAGTCCCCACACCGGAACGGAGTAGTTCTTTACCACCACGGATTTCAGCAGGTCCTTCCCCTGCCGCCCCCTTGTTTCCTTCTGTTTTGAACCCATTTTCCCTGCTCCTTTTTCTTTCTAGTGCCAAATGATCACCCTCATTATACCAGAGGAAGATTCTACCAACAAGAAAAGGATGTCAATTTTCGACAAATTACACCGTTCTCTTAGGCGCTTCCAGGCTTACATAAATCGAAACGAATCTCTACAACGGATTCATCTGCCGCTTTTGCAAAGAAACGCTGGTTCCCCATACACTCCCCACCTGCACACGGTTTTCTAAAATTCAATAAGACTATTCGTAAAAATTTTTATATGGATTGCAATATAATGTAGTTTCTTTTATAATAATCTTGTATATTTCTCTGGGACTTTTGAGAGCCGGAAAATTTAGAGCTCTCTAGTGGAGCATAACGGAAATGTGAAAATCAAACCTTTTCAGAAAATGCTTTTTCAAAGAGGAGTCCGCCAAGGAAGGGGATTCCCCAAAGACACAGCAGGTGGTCCACATAAAGGAGTGAGAAAATCATGAAGTTTATTCTGGACGATTTGGAACAGCCCAAGGCCGAGCGGATCTTTGTGGACCGGGTAGAGCCCCGCCATGCCTTCTGGCAGGCCTTTTCCGCCGCCCAGCAAGGGCTGGAGGAGCCCCTGGTGCTCCACTACTACGGCGTGGGCGGCATGGGGAAAACCTCCCTCCACAGCCAGCTGGAAAAGGAGCTGCGGGAGCGCTGCCCCGGGGCAAAATACGTGGAACTGGACTTTGACTTTGTGGAGCGGCGGGAGTCCTACCGGGTGATAGGCCTGCTGAAAAAGAAGCTCTCCCAAGCTTACAACTTTCAGTTTCCCCTGTTTGACGTGGCCTGTTACATCTTCCTCTGCCGGATTGGGGAAGACGGGGACCAGGCGGAGATTCAGTCTTTTGTGGGCGGCAGCCAGGTGCTGAACTTTCTTTGCGATGCCGCCTCCATGATCCCCGGCACCAGCATGATCAGCGGCATTCTGAAACTGGTGGACGAGGGCGTGGCTGTAGCCCGAAATCTGTTTTCCAACAAGAAACAGTTGCTTCACTCTTTTGAGACCATGGACATTCGCCAGCTGCGGGACCAGCTGCCGGCGTACTTTGCCTCGGATCTCCGGGCAAACCTCAAGAAGGAAAAGCAGCCCTTTGTGATCTTCCTGGACACCTACGAAAAGCTGGTCAACGAGTTTGCCGGAGTGGGAGAACCCCTCCAAAGTGACCTGTGGCTCCGGGGACCTCAGGGACTGATTCCCCGGCTGCCCAACACTTTGTGGGTGCTGGGAGGCCGGGAAAAGCTGAAATGGCCTCAGCTGGACGCACCCGGTACCTGGGACAACGTGCTGCACCAGTATCTGCTGGGGGCCTTGGCGGACAGCGATGCCCAGGAATTTCTCCAGTCAGCCGGTGTAGGAGACAAAGCTGTCCGAAATCAGATCTGCGCCCTCAGCGACGGCCTGCCTGTGAGCCTGGATCTGTACCTGGAACAGTACCTGCGGGAAGGCACGGTATCCGACACCATGCCTTCCGCCCTTCACGAGCGGGTGGTGCGGTACATGTCCGACGAGGAAAAGACTGCCTGCTACCTGCTGGCGGCTTTGGGCCAGTGGACCCAGGAAGAAGCGCTGACCTTTGCCAAAAGAGCCGGAGTTGCCCTCTCCCCCACACTGCTGGAACGGTTGTGCGGATTTTCCTTCATTCTCACCCAAGATGGTGTCACTTTTCACCTGATGCGCAAGGTGGGCGAGGTGCTGCGGCAGCACTGCCCCGCCTCCCTCAGCCGCGCTCTCACAGTCCAGAAGCCTGCCTTGAAAGAGGAAGCCCCCGCCCCTGCCCTGAACTTTGACACCGCCCCGGAAAAGTTTGTCAGCCTCACGCTGCAAACCTTCCTAAGCGAGGAAGCCTGTGTGGACTGGGTTTTGGACCAGCTGGATGATCCGCTGATAGCCCTGCGGAAACGGCTGGACCTGGACACCTACTTTGCCGTAATCGGCCTGCTCAAGGAGCGGGCAGCCCAGAGTTGGCCCGGCGGCGTCCTGGAAGCCCTGGTGGAGGGCTACAACGGCATCGGCCTCTACTATGCCGCTCAGCCGGAGCAAAGCCAAGCCATTTTGGAGAACGTTCTGCAGCGGCTGAAACAGCTGGCCAACCTGCCGACCCTGTACACTGTGCTGGAACAATACCAGTACGTGGCGTTCTGCCGCATGAACCTGACAGACTTTGTAAAACAGGCGGAGCCTCTCTGGAACCTGTTCCAGCAGAGCGGAAACAGCGCTTACGCCGCCCGTACCGCCCAGCTGCTAGAGGAAGCCTATGGGGTGATGGATCTTCTTCAGGAGGCGCAAGCTTGGCGCCAGCGGGTGCCTCAAGGACAGGTTTCCCAGTCTGGAAGACCTGCTGCGTCCGCAGACCCCCGCCTGATCCAGATTCAGAAGGAGCTGAGAGAGCGCATCCTGGCGGAAGAATTTACCCTGGAGGATAAGGACGCCATCTACGCCCTGGTGGAGGAAGGCCGCCAGCTGACGCTTAGGATTTACGGTCCTGAAAGCCGGGAGACGTTCCAATGGTATTTCCTGGAAGGACGGGTGTACGCCAACACCGGGGATTATCAGCTGGGACAGGAGGTCACCACAAAGCTGCTGGAGACCAGCAAAGCTTACTATGGAGAAACCAGCGGCACCTATGGTTCTTTCCTGTCTCTGGATGGATATATGAAATTCATGGCCTGCTGCATGCAGTCAGACTTTCTGGGGTGGCCCGGCTGTTCCGCCACGTTTGCCCAGGCTTATCCCTTGCTGAAAGCACATTTGGGAAGTGACAATGAATTTACCAAGCAAACCTACCTGTTGTGGAAACTCACCGACCTGGGCAATGTTTCTCTAGGGGAGTACCGGGATCGCCTGTGGGATCTGAAAGAAAAGATCAAAGATCCTGAGGACGAGACCAACGCCTTTTTCCTGGAGTTTCTGGACAACCTGGAATACCTGCCGGAGGAGCTGGAGGATTCCCCCGCGTTGGAAGTGATTGCCGACGTTTTTGGCGGAGAAACCATAGACAGCGGGGAGGAAACTCGTCAACCCCAGCAGGAAGAGTTCGCGTCCGTCTCGGAGAAACTCATGTCTACTTCAGAAGAACCTGCGCCCATCCCAGAGGAGCCAGAATCACCGGAACCCCAGGTCACCATGGCTCAGATCATCCAGCAGCTGATGGCCGAATACAAACCAATAGATTTCTACACGGCCTTTACCGACATTCCGGAAAAGAAATTGCGCAACGCCCTGAAAAGCTACGGGGACGACCCCAAGGGGGAACTGGTCCCCTATGTTCTGGCATTATTCGACGCCACGATAACGGGAAACGCCAAAAATGGGTTTCTGTTGTTCACCAGCGGCATCCTGTACCGGGAGTCCGGCTCCAATCAGGGCGGCGTCACCCTGGAGGATCTGGAGCCTTTCACCGCCAAAGGGAAAAACAATCTGATTGTCAACGCCAAGGGCCATTCGGGGCTTGCCTCCTTTATCTGCCTGAAGCCGGAAAACGTTGCTCAGGTGCTCAACCGCATTCTGGAGGACCTGCAGGCACGGCAATGATTTTATAGTCTTACATCCAGGCGGTATCGGCATGACGATTTTAGTCAACAAAATCCGTTGCAAGGAATAATGATCCAATTTCCCGATAAGCTACCACTCCTCCTGTTTCAAAGCCGGAACTTGTGGTATACTTATGATAAAGCAATGTATGTGGGAACATCACAAGGAGGAATTGTTATGCGTAAGAATTTTGGAGCCAAGACCTGGACTTATCCTCAGCCGGTCTTTATTCTGGCCACCTACAATGAAGACGGCACTCCTGATGCCATGAACGCGGCCTGGGGCGGCATCAGTGAAGACCAAGAACTGAGCATATGCATCAGCGCTGGACATAAAACCACCGCCAACATCTTGGCCCGCAAGGCCTTTACCGTGAGCATGGGCACAGCGGAACAGGCGGTGGCCTGCGACTATGTGGGCATCGAATCCGGCAATCAGGTGGCGGACAAGGTGGTAAAAGCCGGCTGGCACACCACCAAGTCGGAATTTGTGGACGCCCCTCTCATTGACGAGCTGCCCATGGCAGTGGAGTGCCAACTGGTGAGCTATGATCCCGAGAGCTGCCGTCTGGTGGGCAAAATTGTCAATGTAAGCGCCGATGAGTCTGTTCTGGACCAGGACGGAACCATCGATCCGGAAAAGCTGCGGCCCATCACCTTTGATCCCATTCACCACACATACCGGGTGCTGGGCGAGAAGGTGGGCAATGCCTTCCAGGACGGTGCCAAGCTAAAATGATTGTCTGATTCTATCTGAGACAGGAATGAGGGACGGAGATGTG
>UQQZ01000076.1 GCA_900543305.1 uncultured Oscillospiraceae bacterium | reverse complement strand
CAGCAGCAGCGGGTGGCCATTGCCCGGGCCCTGGCATTGTCACCGGATATTCTCTGTTTTGACGAACCCACTTCTGCCCTGGATCCGGAGCTTACAGGGGAAGTGCTGAAGGTGATCCGTTCCCTGGCGGAACAGAAGACCACCATGATCATTGTCACACACGAGATGACCTTTGCCCGGGACGTGGCGGATCAGGTGATCTTTATGGACAGCGGCGTGATCGTGGAGCAAGGGGAGGCCCGGCAGGTGATCGAACATCCCCGACAGGAACGGACCAAGCGGTTCCTGTCCCGGTACGCCGAGCATTGACCTTCCCAAATAGAATGATCCCGGAGGATGGCCTGGTTTGTGGAGGGTTCCGCCAGGATGAAGAAGGTCCCGCCTTCTCCGGCACACCATGGGATCCCGTCTCTCTCAAGAAAACAGGAAAGCTGCTGCGTGAGCAACAGCTTTTTTTGTTGGATCCGGAACCCACCGATTGCGTGGAGGAACCAGGTGTGCTACAATCAAGCCAGATCCATAAAACATAGGGGAGGTGGCTTGATGGCTATCTTACAGCAAGAGGAAAATGCCTTGGTCTACCGGTATGATGGGGAAGAAGTTCGGATCGAGCCTTGGGGAGAAAATAGCTTGCGGGTCCGGGCCTGTAAAGTGCATCCCATGCCGGAACGTCCGTGGGCTTTGACGGAACCCGTGTCCCACCAGGCTCAGGTTACCCTGGAGGAAGGACGGGGAGAAATTGCCAACGGGAAAATCCGCGCAGTCATGGAGCGCAGCGGCTGGCTGAAGGTTTACAATTCCCAGGGGAAAGAACTGCTCCGAGAATACAGCCGCAACCGCAAAGATCTCTTTGCAGAGAACTGCAGCGCCCTGGAGGTGGAAGCCCGGGAATTTCGGCCTATTTTAAACGGAGGGTATCAGCTTACGGCACGGTTTGAGTCACTGGATCCAGAGGAGCGCATTTACGGCATGGGCCAGTATCAGCAGCCTTATTTGAATCTGAAGGGAACAGACTTGGAGATGGCCCAGCGAAATTCTCAGGCCAGCGTGCCCTTTTTCCTGTCTTCTCGGGGATATGGGTTTCTGTGGAACAACCCGGCAGTGGGCCGGGCCGTTTTCGGGAAAAACATCCTGTCCCTGGAGGCGGTTTCCACAGATCTTCTGGATTATTGGGTGACGGCGGGAGATACTCCCAGCGAGATTGAGGAGCAATATGCGTCCGTATCGGGTAAGGTGCCCATGATGCCGGACTTCGCCATGGGGTTCTGGCAGTGCAAGCTCCGGTACCAGACCCAAGAGGAACTCCTGTCCGTAGCCCGAGAATACAAGAGACGGGGGTTGCCCATTTCCGTGATTGTGGTGGACTTTTTCCACTGGCCCTTGCAGGGAGACTGGAAATTTGATCCCACCTACTGGCCAGATCCGGATGGGATGATCCGAGAACTGCAAGACATGGGAATCCAGTTGATGGTATCCATTTGGCCCACGGTGGACAAGCGTTGCGACCGGTACCAGGAGATGCTGGAAAAAGGGTACCTGATCCGCACAGACCGGGGCATGCGGATTTCCATGGATTTTCAGGGAAACACCCTCCATTTTGATGCCACCAACCCGGAGGCCAGAGCCTATGTGTGGCAGGCAGTGAAGGAGAACTATTACGATAAGGGAATCCGTATTTTCTGGTTGGACGAAGCGGAACCGGAGTATGGTGTTTACGATTTTGACAACTACCGTTATTATTTGGGCCCCAATACCCAAATCGGGAACAGTTTTCCAGTTTTTTACGCCAAGGCCTTTTTTGATGGCATGAAAGAGGAAGGTCAGGAGAACATCATCAACTTGCTCCGATGCGCTTGGGCGGGTTCCCAGAAATATGGAGCCCTGGTCTGGTCGGGAGATATCCATTCCAGTTTTGCCAGCCTTCGCAATCAGTTTGCCGCGGGCCTCAATATGGGACTGGCAGGCATTCCCTGGTTTACCACGGACATCGGGGGATTCCACGGGGGAGATCCCCGGGATCCTGCATTCCAAGAGCTGCTTGCCCGCTGGTTTGAATATGGCGCTTTCTGTCCGGTGATGCGGCTTCACGGAGACCGAGTCCCCCAGCAGCCTCAGCAGGGAACCACCGGGGGAGCTACCTGCCGGTCCGGCGCCCCCAATGAGGTCTGGTGTTTCGGGGAAGAGGATTACGAAATCTGCAAGAAATACCTGTTCCTCCGGGAGCGGATGCGACCTTACATTGCCCGGCAGATGGAGGCAGCTCACGAAAAGGGCACCCCGGTGATGCGTCCCCTGTTTTACGATTTCCCCCAGGATTCCGCAGCCTGGACCTGTGAGGATCAATACTGCTTTGGGCCGGAGCTGTTGGTGGCCCCTGTCCTCTGGGAAAATCAGCGGCAGCGTCAGGTATACTTGCCTCAGGGAAAGACTTGGACCCATGTATGGACCGGCACCCAGTATGAAGGGGGACAGACGGTTACGGTAGAAGCGCCCCTTTCCCAGATTCCTGTGTTTACCTGGAATGAGGAACTGTTGCCACTGTTTCAAGAAAATATCTAAGATATGCTAAAAAAAGCCCGGCAGGTACTTGACATCCTGTCGGGCTTTGAATATACTATAAATGAACAATCGCTCATATGAAAGGATGTTTGAAAAATGCCGGAACAAAAAAATGCCCCCGGATGCGAGTTCATGTTTGTGCACCAGGAGATTGTGGACCGGGTCAACCGGGAAATGCCCCAAGAGGAGACTTTGTTTGATCTGGCGGAGCTGTTCAAGATTTTTGGGGATTCCACCCGGATCAAGATTCTCTATGTGCTTTTTGAGTCGGAGATGTGTGTATGCGATATTGCCCAGCTGTTGGGTATGACGCAGTCGGCCATTTCCCATCAGTTGCAGGTGCTCAAGAAGAGCAAGTTGGTCAAATACCGCCGGGAAGGAAAGACCGTTTTCTACTCTTTGGCGGACAGCCATGTGCGGACCATTCTAGGCCAGGGCATGGATCATATCACCGAATGAACAATACCTCCCGGTGGGAGGATGAAATGAAATACACTGCAAAGGAGCTCATCGCCATGAAAAAGACTTACAAACTTACAGACCTGGACTGTGCCAACTGTGCTGCCAAGATGGAAAATGCCATCAAGAAAATTGATGGCGTGACCGATGCCAATGTGAGTTTTCTGACCCAGAAACTCACGTTGGAGGCAGACGAAAACCGTTTGGATGAAATTCTCAAAAAAGTGGTCAAAACCTGCAAGAAGGTGGAGCCGGACTGCGAGATCCAGTTGTAAGGGGTTCAGAGAAAGGGCTTTTCCGACAAAGAAAAAAGAGATTATTGAAAAAGGACTTGAGGGTTATGACCAGGAAACAGAAGAAAATGACAATTCGCATTGGGATCAGCGTGGTGCTGTTGATCGCGGCAGTTTTGGTGCCCTATGAAGGGGTCTGGCGGTTCGCCCTGTTTTTGCCGGCCTATTTTGTAGTGGGATGGGATGTGCTGTGGAAGGCCATTCGGAACATTGCTCATGGGCAGGTGTTTGATGAAAACTTCCTCATGGCGTTGGCCACAGTGGGCGCCTTCTGTACGGGATTCTTTGGAGAAGGGGAATATCCCGAAGCGGTATTTGTCATGGTGTTCTACCAGGTAGGGGAGTTGTTCCAAAGCTATGCAGTGGGAAAATCCCGGAAATCCATTTCCGCTCTCATGGACATCCGTCCCGATTACGCCAACGTGGAGCGGGATGGAAAATTGGTCCAGGTGGATCCGGAGGAAGTTTCCGTGGGGGATGTGATCACCATCAAAGCCGGGGAAAAAGTTCCCCTGGATGGAGTGGTGCTGGAAGGTACTTCCCAAGTGAACACCTCCGCCCTGACGGGAGAATCCCTGCCTCGCCAAGTGGAACCGGGAGACGATGTGATCAGCGGCTGTATCAACCAGAGCGGCCTGCTGCGTGTCCAGGTGACCAAGGTGTATGAGGAGTCCACGGTGGCAAAGATTCTGGACCTGGTGGAAAACTCCAGCAGTAAAAAGGCCAAGGCGGAGCACTTCATCACCAAATTTGCCCGGTATTACACGCCTATCGTAGTGCTCTGCGCGGTGATTTTGGCAGTGGTCCCCCCGCTGTTTGTGGGAGGATGGGCAGGCTGGGTGGAAAAGGCCCTGATTTTCCTGGTGGTATCCTGTCCCTGTGCTCTGGTGATTTCCGTGCCTCTGAGCTTCTTCGGGGGCATTGGGGGAGCGTCCCGTCAAGGAATTCTTGTCAAAGGCGGCAACTATCTGGAAGTGCTGGCCCAGACAGAATTGGTGGTCTTTGACAAAACTGGTACCCTCACCAAAGGGGTCTTCAATGTGACGGCTATCCACCCGGAACAATATTCCGAAAGCGCCCTTTTGGAGTTGGCCGCTTTGGCAGAGAGCTATTCGGATCATCCCATTTCCCGTTCCCTGAAAGAGGCATACGGGAAGGAGCTGGACGCTTCCCGCATCGGCCAGGTGGAAGAGCTTTCCGGCCGGGGGGTGCGTGCCCAGGTGGATGGAAAGACTGTCTGCGCCGGCAATGACAAGCTGATGGAGGAAATCGGCGTGAAATGGCATCCCTGCCACCGGGTGGGGACCACGGTCCATGTGGCGGTGGAGGGCGTGTACGCAGGTCACATCGTCATTTCCGATGAGGTAAAACCTGACGCCAAAGAAGCAATTGCCGCCCTGAAAGCTCAGGGGATCAAGGAAACTGTCATGCTTACAGGAGATGCCAAAGCTGTGGGCGAAAGTGTGGCACGGGACCTGGGTCTGGACCGAGTCTACACCCAGTTGCTTCCAGGCGATAAGGTGGAAAAGGTGGAAGAGCTGCTCCGGGAAAAATCTCCCAAAGGAAAACTGGTCTTTGTAGGGGATGGCATCAACGATGCGCCGGTGCTGTCGCGGGCGGATATCGGCATCGCCATGGGGGCTCTAGGCAGTGATGCTGCCATTGAAGCCGCGGATGTGGTGCTCATGGACGACAAGCCTTCCAAGATTGCCAAGGCCATGGAGATTTCCCGGCGAACCCTTCGGATTGTCCGGCAGAATATTGTTTTTGCCCTAGGGGTCAAGGTGCTGGTGCTTTTGCTGACCCCATTTGGCTTGGCAAACATGTGGGAAGCGGTATTTGCGGACGTGGGAGTGACGGTAATTGCCGTAATAAATGCCTCCCGGGCCTTGCAAGCGGGCAGAAAATAATTTACAATACTGTGGGAACCCTAATAAGGGGAAGGGCCAGCCTGGCGTTTTTCGAAGAAAAGCGGCCAGGCTGTGTTCCGGAAAAGACTGAAAGGAGAAGGCATTATGCTGGAACTGCAACATATTTCCTGGACGGCCCCTGGGGGCAGTCAGGTGCTGCGGGACGTGAGCCTCACCATTCCGGAAGGAAAGTTGACGGTGATCACCGGCCCCAATGGAGGCGGCAAGACCACCTTGGCCAAGATCATCGCTGGAATTGAGACGCCGGACAGCGGCAAGATTTTTTTGGATGGACAGGACATTACGGAGCTGGATGTGACCCAGCGGGCCCGAGCCGGGGTCAGTTTTGCCTTTCAGCAGCCGGTGCGGTTTAAGGGATTTACCGTGCGCAGGCTGTTGGAGCTTTCGGCGGGCCAGAAGCTTTCCACAGACAAGCTGTGTGAAATGCTGAGCCGGGTGGGCCTGTGCGGCCGGGAGTATATTGACCGGGAGGTGGATGCCACCTTGTCCGGGGGCGAAATCAAGCGGATTGAGATTGCCACGGTATTGGCCCGTCACACCAAGCTATCCCTGTTTGACGAGCCCGAAGCGGGCATTGACCTGTGGAGCTTTACCAACCTGATCGATGTATTCCAGAGCATGCGTGGAAAACTCCACGGGACTTTGATCATTATTTCTCACCAAGAGAGAATCCTGGAAATTGCGGACGAGCTGGTAGTCATTTCCGGGGGAACCCTGCAGCAGATGGGACCTGCCAAAGAGGTCCTGCCTGGTCTGATGGCAGGGAATATCCACTGTGACGCCTGTGCCAAGAGGGAGGCGGTGTTTTCATGAAGAGTGTAACGGAAGAACTGTTGAAATTGGTGTCCGATTGGAATGGAGAGTTTAAAGGCGCCTTCAACATCCGAGAGGATGGGGAATGTGCGGGACGGGTGTCCACCAAGAACATCAAGATCGAATCCAAGAAGGATCTGCCGGGTCTGGACATCACCATTCTGCCCGGCACCAAGGGGGAGACCGTTTCCATTCCTGCTTGTGTTACCCACGGGGATGTGGATGACTTGGTGTACAACGATTTCTATGTAGGGGAAGGGGCAGATGTGACCATCGTGGCCGGATGCGGCGTTCACACGGAAAATGGAGAACCGGCCCGGCACAACGGAATTCACCGTTTCTTCCTGGAAAAGGGAGCCCGGGTGAAGTACATCGAAAAACATGTGGGTACAGGTCACGGAACGGGAATCCGTTCCATTGACCCAGTAACACAGGTGGATTTGAAGGAAGGGGCCATTCTGGAAATGGACACTTCTCAGATCGGCGGCGTGGATCACACCACCAGAACTACCAAAGCCACTTTGGGTCCCAAGGCAAAGCTCCTGATTCGAGAGCGGCTGCTGACGGAATACAAGCAGGAGGCCTATACAGATTTTGATGTGACCATGAGCGGGGAAGGGGCTTCCACGGATTTGATCTCCCGTTCTGTGGCACGGGGAGAAAGCTATCAGTCCTACCGGTCCCGGATTGTGGGGGACGCTCCCTGCGCAGGTCATTCCGAATGCGATGCCATTATCGCGGATCATGGCCGGGTAGATGCTTCTCCGGAGCTTTCCGCCAATCATGGGGATGCTGCCCTGATTCACGAAGCGGCCATCGGCAAGATTGCCGGGGAGCAGATCATGAAGCTGCGCACTTTGGGTTTGACTGAAGAGGAAGCCGAAGAGAAAATTGTTGAAGGATTCCTCAGCTGAATCCATGGGTTGAATGTCTATAAAAAAGGGCTGTTGCATATTTGCAACAGCCCTTTTTGTGAGTTTGCCTTACAGATTTTCCACCACAGGCGCGATGGTGTCTAAAAAAGCTTCTTCGCCCCAGGTGTTCAGTTTGAAAAAGGTTGCCTGGCTGCCTCCGGCGGTGATGGCGGAGAGAAAGTAGTTTCCTCCGCAGCCTGCCAGGGTCAAGGTGAGGCTGACCCGGTTTCCTCCGGACCAGCTATAGCGCTCGTATACTCGCACAGCACAGCGGAAATCCCCTTGGGCGAAGTCGCTGCCATCCTCGTAGGAGGCGGACATGCTGCCCTCCAGCACCGCTTGATGGAGGCTGTTTAGAATGCTGTCAAAGTTGCCGTGGACTTGCTTTTCCAATTTCGCCATAGAGATTCTCCTTTTGGGCAGCATCTCAGCCGGTGGCTGCCTATTTTTTATTTTGCTCAGGCCACCAACAGTAAGAGGGTGCCTGCGGTCAACAAAGCCAGCCCTAAACCGGATTTTGCCGAAAGCCGTTCCTTTAAAAAGATTCCGGAGAATGCCACTGTGAACAAGATGCTCAATTTGTCGATGGGCGCCACCAGGGAAGCATTTCCTGTTTGCAAAGCCCTGTAATAACAGAGCCAGGAGAGACCGGTGGCTACACCGGACAAAATCAGGAACCACCAGCTTTTACCGTCGATGGCGGAAATTCCCCTTTGTTTTCCCCGGGCGAATACGATGATCCATGCCAGGATCAGTACAAAGACCGTACGGATGGCGGTGCCCAGATTGGAGTCGATAGACTCGATGCCCACTTTGCCCAGGATGGTGGTCAAGGCAGCGAAAACCGCGGAGAGAATTGCATAGAACATCCATCCGTGTCCCTCCTTTGAGGCAGGGGCTGTTTCTTTCCGTTCAATCATCAGATAAGTGCCCACGCCAATGAGTACCATGCACCCCAACTTTCCCCAGGAAATCCCTTCTCCCAAAAGAAAGAAGGCCAGCAGCATGGTGAGCAAAATGGAGCTTTTGTCGATGGGAGCCACCTTGTTCACGTCTCCCAGTTGCAGGGCCTTAAAATAGCAGATCCAGGATGCGCCGGTGGAGAGGCCGGAGAGCATTAGAAACAGATATGTTTTCCATCCAATGGCGGTCAAATCCGGTATTCCCGCCGTCAGGAATGCCATGATCCAGGCAAATATCAGCACCACTCCAGTGCGCAGAGCAGTGGCCAAATCCGAGTCCACCCGCCGCAGTCCCACTTTGGCCAGAATGGCCGTCACACCTGCGAATCCTGCTGAACCAAAAGCAAATAGAACCCACATGTCATTTCATCCTTTCCCATAAAACAGTCCGAACCTGATCCAGATGGGTAAAGGGAGTAAGGCCTTCTTTTTGGGCCAGCTGGTAGAGAAAATCAGCACCAAAATCGTGAAGGCACACACAATCCAGAACCCGTTCCATAAATGATTCCCGTTCAACCCCGGCGAAGAGCTTCAGCAGGGAGCCTTGGCAACGGAAAAGCTCAAACACCAAGGGTCCCAGCTCATACCATGAGGGGGCAAGGCAGGCATCTGCACAGTCCAACAATACCAGACTTCCATCCTCTCGGACCAGGAGATTTTCCCCGGTCAAGTCCCCATGGACTAGCACAGGATTTTCCCAGGTGAGTCCCTCCAAACGGGCAAGGAGTTCTTCCCGCAAAGAGGGGGTGAGTTTTTGGAGCCGGTCATTGTGCCGGGCCCTGTCTTTCAGATCTATGGGGGCAATGGCCCCGGAAGCAGGCCGGTTGAGCTTTTGGAGCAGATCCTTGAGCCGGCGGATAAACATTTCCTGTTCCAAGGGAGAGGCTTCCACCAGCCAGTCACCTGCTTCCCTGCCTTGGGCGAACTGAGTGACTAGATAGAAGAACCGGTACTTGTCCTCCACCCATCCCTGGGCCACCACAGCAGGCGTGGGAATCCCCTGTGCCAGAACCCAGCGGGCCACCGCCAACTCGTTTTGAAAATCCCCCTCCGGATCCGGTCCTGCTTCCTTGGGAAAAAAGATCTTCAACACGAAGTCACCACAGCGGAACACCCCGTTGGTGCCTGGGGTCAACGGAGAAAGTCCTTTCCAGGGAAGCTTTTCCCTGCGGCAGATTTCCCGAGCCAAAGGGGTGAAGGCGGGGATGGATTGGAAGACTTTAGCCCAGTCCTCCCAGGAACCGATTTCCTCCTGAAAAAGCGGCCCGGTCATTTCTCAAAATCCCGATACAACAGACTGGGCTGGATTCCCGTGTTGTTCTGGTATTTCCCACTGTCGTAGCGGTCATAGTCACCCAGAATGTCGTGGTAGTAAATCTGGCAGATTTCCACATTGGGATAGATGCGGATAGGTTGGACGCAGAAGATCTCCAAGGTCCAGTAGCCGGCGAATCCCACATCTCCAAATCCTGCGGTGACATGGATAAAAAGTCCCAGCCGTCCAATGGAGGAGCGGCCCTCCAGCATGGGGACGAATCGGTCGGTCTTGGTGAATTCGTTGGTCCTGCCCAGATAGAGCCGGTTGGGATCCAGAACAAGTCCTTCGTCAGGAATTACCAGATGTTCCACCGGATTGGGTACTTTCATGTCCAGCAGGCGATTTTCATAGACCAGCAGTTCCCGGTTTAGGGAGAGATTGTAGCTGTTGGGGTTTAAACGTTTGGGGTCATAGGGCTCGATGACGATTTCCTTGCCCATATGACGTTCAATTTCCCGTCCCGATAGTATCATAGCTTTGTAAATCCTTTCGATCTAGGGTGGTGTCAAAGAGCAGCATATTGCAACACTTTTTTAATCATAGCACCGAAAGGAAAAAACCACAAGAAAGTCCCATGAAAAAATCCCGCACCCGGGCATAGAAGCTCCGGGTACGGGATTTTTAGGATCGGGGGATCAGAACTCCATCTTTCCATAGAACGCTCTGGTCAGGAAGAAGGACCCCACATAGAGGACCAACGTCAGGAGGAGTCCCACAGGCGCCAAGGTGGCAGCATTGGTTTGCACATAGGCAAAGGCGGCCCGAATGGCTTCGTCGGTTAAAATCCCCGAACGGTTCAGACCAAAGAGAATCCCGGTGGGCAGAAAGATCAGCAGCATGAAAAGGACGACCACCACATTTTGTCCCAATTTTAAACTGACAGGAAGCATGATGGCTTGGAGAAAAAAGATGAGGCCCAGAAAAAGGGGATAGGACCAGGTTGGAAGAGGGGAACCAGCCGCAAGATCATCTAAGATTACCGCCAGGATAAAGAGGAGGGCGCTGAGGATCCCCATCAGATATTTGGACAGGACCACTTTGGTTCGGGAAGCGGGGCTGGCGCAGACAAACTTGTTCCATCCACAGGTTTTGTCGTAATAGATGGAATAGGTAGGGATCATGGAGCCCAGGGAGAGGAGAACGCCAATGGTGGGGCCCAGCATTTCCTCTTGACCCAGTACCCCGCTATAGGCCACAAACAGACCTATGATAACGAAGGAGAGGATGAATTCTTTTTTGGCGCTGAAAAAATCCTTGTAGAGCAAACCCAACATTTTACCATCTCTCCTTTCCAAACTCTTTTTTCCCTTTGATTTGATAGAGCATGATGTCATCCAAGGTGGCGTTTTCCACCTGAAAGGCTCCGGGAACCCGATACCGTTTGACCAAAGCCGTCACACCAAAATCGCTGGTCCGATAGCCCACCACAGCTTCGTTGGGCAGTTCCCTCAGCTGTTCCAAGGTGCAGTGAAGAATTCCATAGGTTTCCAGCAGCGTGTCTTTTTCGCCTGCCATGAGCAATTTCCCTTCATGGAGAAACGCAATATAGTCGGCGATTTTCTCCAAATCTCCCGTAATGTGGGAGGAGAGAAAAACGCTGTGCCGTTCGTCCTGAATGAAGTCGTAGAGAATGTCTAAAATATCGTCTCGGACAATGGGGTCCAATCCGCTGGTAGGTTCATCTAAGAGAAGCAGACTGGCGCCATGAGACAGGGCCACCGCCAGGGACAGCTTCATCACCATGCCTCGAGACAGGCTTTTTACCTTCTTTTTGGGGTCCACCTGAAATCGGTTCAGGTAGTTGTGGTAGGATGCGCAATCCCAGTGACGGTACAATTTATGCAGGGCTTTTCCCAATTGCTGGGAGTTCATTTCCGGGGGAAAGAACCCGCTGTCCAGAACCAGTCCCACCTCTTCCATGACAGAACGGTCCAGGACAGGATCTTTGCCCAACAGGCGAATTTCTCCCGCCTCGTGACCAATCAACCCGACCATGGCTTTGATGGTGGTGCTTTTTCCGGCACCGTTTTCCCCAATAAATCCCATGATGCTGCCCATGGGCAGTGTCAATGAGAGATCTTGCAAGGTAAAATGGGCATAGGATTTCCGCAATCCTCGCAATTCTATGGCGTTTTCCATAGCAATACTCCTTTAATTATTGTTCCTCCCAAAGCAGGTTCAGGGTATCCAGGAGTTCGTTTTTTTCCATGCCGCAGAGCTGGGCGGCGCGCACGGCTTCTCCCAGATGTTCTTCCACTTTTCGCAGCTGTTCTTCTTTGAGAAATTCCGTATTTTTGCCGGCCACAAAGCTGCCTTTTCCGGTAAGGGAATAGAGAAACCCTTCCCGTTCCAATTCTTCGTAAGCCCGCTTTGTGGTGATGACGCTGATGCGGAGTTCCTTTGCCAGCAGGCGCATGGAGGGAAGGGCGTCTCCTTCCTTCAGTTCTCCTGCAATAATTAGACCCTTCACTTGTTCGACGATTTGTTCATAAATGGGTTTTCCGCTTTGGTTGCTGATGACAATATGCAAACCAACACTTCCTTCCTACCCGAGACGGGTTAAACCGGATCTCCGCCTCTCAGGTACATTCCCTGCCAGGGCCCTGGCGGGGGGTGCGTCGGCGGGAGGTACCATTCCGCCGGCGTCTCCAATCTCCCTTTGCAACGAGATATTGTATATATATGATATACACACTAATTACACTTGTCAATGCCTATTTCCAAAAATGTATCTCTTTTTTGCAAAATAAATATCCCCCGGCAAAGCCGGGGGTTTTTCATAGACGGGCAAAGCCCTCT
>UQQZ01000075.1 GCA_900543305.1 uncultured Oscillospiraceae bacterium | reverse complement strand
CGCACGCACAGGCCGCAAGCAATGCAGCCGACCTTGCAGGTCTTGTTGACCACAGCACCCTTGTCCTTGCTGCTGCACTTAACGGCAGGCTGGGGGGCGATAGGCTTCATCTGGATGACCTTGCGCGGGCAGACAGCGGTGCAGGCAGTGCAGCCGGTGCACTTTTTGCGGTCGACTACCGCCACACCATTGATGACATGGATGGCATCGAATTTGCAGGCACGGGTGCAGTCACCCAAGCCTAAGCAGCCGTAGGCGCAGGCACTGGGGCCGCCAGCCAGAGCTGCCGCAGCGGCACAGGTCTGGATGCCCTGATAGTCAAAGCGCTTGCCGCAGTTTTCGCCGCCAGCGCAGATGACCGTAGCACGCAGGCTGGGGCGGTCATCGGTATCGTTGCCCATGATGGTGTTGATGGCGTCGGCCGCCTTGTCACCACCGGGGGCACATTTAAAGGTAGGGGCACCGTCCATGACGATGGCCTTGGCGTAGTCGGCACAGCCGGCATAGCCGCAGCCGCCGCAGTTGGCGCCGGCCAGATGGCTGAGGATTTCCTCTTCCCGGGGGTCCTTCTTTACCTCAAAGACCTTGGAGGCTACTGCCAAGATGAAGCCGAACACGGCGCCGAGGACAGCCAGCACCACAACGGCAGCAATGACATTTCCGATATCCATTTTCCTCTTGCCTCCTCTTACCAGACCTTCAAACCGGAGAAGCCCATAAACGCCAGGGCCATCAGACCAGCGGTGACCAGGGCGATGGGAAAGCCCTCAAACGCCTTGGGATAGTCCGCAAACACCAGCCGCTCCCGGATGCTGGCGAACAACACGATGGCCAGCAGGAAGCCCAGGCCGCCGGTGATGCCGTAAACTACGGAGGAGATGAAGTTATAGTTGTTCTGCACGTTCAGCAGCACCACGCCCAGTACGGCGCAGTTGGTGGTAATCAGGGGCAGATACACACCCAGAGCCGTGTACAGAGACGGCATGGATTTCTGTAAAAACATCTCCACGAACTGGACCAGGGATGCGATGACCAGAATGAAGGTCACGGTCTGCATATACTCCAGTCCAAAGCGAACCAGGACGAACTCGTTGACCGCATAGCACACGGCGGAAGCCAGTCCCATGACGAACGTCACAGCGATGCCCATGCCCACAGCGGTATCCACCTTCTTGGAAACACCCAGGAAGGGGCAGATGCCTAAGAACTGGGAGAAGATGAAGTTGTTTGCCAGAATGGCACCCAGCGTAATTGCCAGGAGTTCATAGATTTGATCCATTATTTGCTCTCCTCCTTATTTTTCTTAGGTCTGGACAGCGCCCACTGCATCAGGGCAATGAGGCAGCCCAGCACCAGGAAGCCGCCCACAGGCAGGGTCAGCATACCGGCAGGGAACTGGGAGGGGATGATCTGGATGCCCTTCAGGTCGGGACCCAGGATGCCGCCGCCGAAGGTGCCGGCGCCCAGAAACTCACGGATGATGCACATAACCATCAGCACCACAGTGTAGCCAAAGCCCTGGAAGATACCGTCCCAGAAGGAAGCGGCCACACCGTTCTTGTAGGAGAAGGACTCCGCCCGGCCCAGGATGATGCAGTTCACCACGATCAGGGGGATGAACACGCCCAGCGACTCGGACAGGGCCGGAACGAATGCCTGGATCAGCAGATCCACGCAGGTCACGAAGCCAGCGATCACCACAATGAACATGGCGATACGGATCTTGTCCGGCACGATCTTGCGAATAGCCGCGATGATGACATTGGAAAGGGTCAGGATGACGGTGACCGCCACGCCCATGCCCAGGCCGTTGAAGAACGAGGTGGTGATGGCCATGGTGGAACACATGCCCAGCACCTGCACCAGCACAGGGTTGTTGGTGATCAGTCCCTCTTTGAACTGTTTGCCTAAATTCATGAATTGCTCCTCCCTTCTCAGCCCATGGCAGCCACGGCAGCCAGCGCCGCATTCACGCCGGCAGTCACACCCTTGGTGGAGACGGTGGCGCCGGTGATGGCGTCCACGTTAGTGCCCACCGTCAGAGTGCCGTCCGCCGCGCTCTTGCCGATAAACTGGTCCAGCACACCCACGCCGGAGGCGGTGGGTTCGTTGCCCACGACCTTCGTGCCGATGCCGGAGGTCTCAGAGTGGTTGACGACAGAAACGCCAGTGACGGCGCCTTCCGCGTCCACGCCCACCATCATTTCAATGCTGCCCTGGGAGCCGGAGGCGGTGACCTTTACGGCATAGCCGGCGGCCTCGCCGTTCACCTGGACCTCGTACATCTCGTTCAGGGTGCCGCCGGCAGCTGTGGCCGCAGCGGTCATATCGCCAGACAGTTCCAGCGCGTCGGAGAAGGTGGTGTTGTCCGGATCGGACACCACGGCCAGCATGGCCGCTTCAGTCTTCTGCTGGTTGATCTCAGCGATGGGGCCGGCCGTCACACCGTTGACCAGACCCAGCAGCAGTGCCACGATCAGGCAGGTCCCCAGCAGGGTCACAGTCAGCTTTACGATGTACTTGGGGTCCATATCAATCTTTTCTTTGGTCTTGACTTCGTTGCTCATTTCGCAGCCGCCTCCTTGTTAGCGGATTTCACAACGCCGAAGCGAGAGGGCTTCACAGCCTTGTCGATCAGCGCCACTACCAGGTTCATAATCATGATGGAGTAGCACACGCCCTCGGGATAGGAGCCGAAGTAGCGGATGAACACGGTCAGCAGGCCGCAGCCGATGCCGAAGAGGATCTCGCCCACGGGGGTGGTGGGACTGGTGACATAGTCGGTGGCCATGAAGAAGGCGCCCAGCATCAAACCGCCGGAGAGCAGGTCGAACAGGGGATCCCGGCCGAAGAGGGCGGAAAAGACCGCGGCAGTGGCCAAGTAAGTAACGGGGATCACAGGACTGATCACCCGGCGGGCGATCAGGTAAATTCCGCCGATGAGCAGGGCCAGGGCGCAGGTCTCGCCCAGGCAGCCACCAGTGTTGCCCAAAAACAGATCCAGGTAAGAGGGCAATTCCCCGCCGCCTTCCTTGAGAATTCCCAGGGGGGTGGCGGAAGTCACCGCGTCGGCGGTGGCAGCGTAGTCAAAGGGCTGAACCCAGTGGGGCATCCGGGAGGGGAAAGAGTTCAAGAGGATGATCCGGGCGGTCAGCGCAGGGTTCACAAAGTTTTGACCGATGCCGCCAAACATCTGCTTGACCACCACAATGGCCACCACGCCGCCGAAAATGGCGATGAAGGGATTGATGGTGACCGGCAGGTTTAGGGCCAGCAGAATACCGGTGACCACACAGCTCAAGTCTCCCACGGTCTGGGGGCGTTTCATCACTCTGCGGGACAGGTATTCACTGAGAACACAGGAGGCAACACAGGTCAGAATCACCACGGCCGCCCGAAAGCCAAAGAGGATCACCGAAGCGATCATGGCGGGGACCAGGGCGATAATCACGTCCAGCATAATGTTCTGGGTGGTTTTCCCACCGTTAAAATGAGGGGACGAGGATACGATCAGCTTGTCCAATTTACATTACATCCTTTCCAGAAAGCGTGTTTCCCAGGGAAACGCTCTGAAAAAATCAAGTGCACAAGGGGCTTCCCCCTGTTCTGTTTTAATGGGTCAGGCCTTTTTTTGACCCGCTTTTTTCACATAGCTTTTGCCCAGACGGATGGCTTGGACCAGTCTCCGGCCAGCGGGACAGGAGAACGCACAGCAGCCGCACTCCATGCAGGTCATCACATGGAGGGACTGGAGGGATTCCACGTCCTTGCGTTCCACCGCCTGTTCCAGTTTGGTGGGCATCAGGTTCATGGGACATGCAGCCACACAGCGCCCGCAGCGGATGCAGGCAGTGGGAGCCCGAAGCACCGCGTCCCCTTCGGCAAAGGCCAGGATGGCGTTGTTTTGCTTCAAAACGGGCAGTTCGTCGCTGGTGATGGCCACACCCATCATGGGGCCGCCCATGATGAGCTTTTTCGGTTCGGCCTTGTAGCCGCCGCAGAAGGCAATCACGTCCTTGATGGGAGTGCCCACGGGGACGATGACGTTTTGGGGATTCTTCACCGCAGAGCCGTCAATGGTGACCCGTTTCAAGGTCAGAGGCATTCCGGTGCGCATGTAGCTTGCCAGGAAGGAGACGGAGGCAATGTTCATCACCAGGCATCCCACATCGGCGGGCAGCTTGCCCTCGGGAACCTTCCGGCCGGTGCAGGCCTGCACCAGCACTTTTTCGGCGCCTTGGGGGTAGCGGCTCTTCAGAGGAAGGACCCGTACTTCATCCCGGGGATCCCGTTTGGGATCGTCGGCGATTTCCCGCAGCTTCTGGATCACGTCGGGTTTGTTGTCCTCAACGGCGATGATCACCCGCTGCACGTTGAGGATTTCCTTGATTTTGTAGATGCCCTCCAGCACGTTGGCGCCGTTTTCCAGGGCTTCCCGGTGGTCGGAGGTGACATAGGGTTCACATTCCGCCACGTTGACAAGTAGAGTGTCGATCACTTTCCCCTCGGGCACGTTGAGCTTGACGTGAGCGGGGAAACCTGCGCCGCCCAGGCCCACCAATCCGGCGGACCGGGCCGCAGCAGCCAGTTCTTCCTTAGAATCGATGGAAGCGGGGGGATAGATGTTGGGATCGTGCTCCATTTTCCCGTCGCTTTCCACCACCACAGCGGTGGTCATCTGGCCGCCGGTGAGCATGACACTGGTGATTTCCGTCACCGTACCGGAGACGGAGGAATGCACCGGGGCGCTCACATAGGCATCACTGTCGCCCACCACCGTGCCCACAAAAACATGGTCCCCTTTCTTCACCGTGGGGACACAAGGGGCGCCGATGTGCTGCTGCATGGGCAAGATGACCCTTTCCGGAGGCGGCATGGTGGAGGTGGGGATGCTCCAGGTATTTTTCCGATGGGGCACCGCTGCACCGCCATGGGTGCGGAAAGGATGTTTTGGAAACTCCATAGCTTCATTCCAGCCTTTCGTAAAGTTCGGTCACTGAAAAGGGAGGTCTTTCACAAAAATGGAGAGACCTGAACTTTTCCATTTACCATTGTAACCGAAAAAAGACAAAGTCGCAAGATAAATGTAAAGAGAATCACGAATATGTGGTATACTGGGCTAAAAGAAATTTTTTTGAAAATTTTTTCTTTGGGGTGGGTGAAAACAGGGTTCTCTCTCGTATTCTCTATGAAAGGCCCCAGAGAGGGCCACAAAACAAGGAGGAATCACTCATGAAAAAGAAGATCATCACCCTGGTATTGGCAATGGCATTGGTTTTGTCTCTGGGAGGAACGGCAGCTTTCGCCGCAGGCGGTCACGGCCGTGGCCAAGGAGCGGGAGCAGGAACCTGTGGCCAAGGTCAGAACTATGTAGACGCAGACGGTGACGGTGTGTGCGACAACTGGACGGCAGGAGGCCGCGGCCAGAACTATGTGGACGCGGACGGCGACGGTGTGTGCGACAACTGGACGGCAGGAGGCCGCGGTCAGAACTATGTGGACGCAGACGGTGACGGTGTGTGCGACAACTGGACGGCAGGAGGCCGCGGTCAGAACTATGTGGACGCGTACGGCGACGGTGTGTGCGACAACTGGGGAACAGGGTACCGGGGGCGGTTCCATTGCTTCCAGTACATGGTGTAAGGATGTAGGAAACAAACGGCAGAGGGGAACTTATGCGGAGTGAAGATCAGGTAAGGCAGGCCATGGACGAATATGGGGACATGGTTTGGCGGGTGTGTATGGTACATCTGAAAAATACAGCGGACTCAGAGGACATCCTTCAAAACGTATTTTTGAAGTATGCCCTGCACACCGCGCCCTTTGAGAGCCCAGAGCACGAAAAGGCCTGGATCTTGCGGGTGGCCATCAATGCTTGCCGGGATCTGTTGCGAAATGTATTTCGCAGCCGCACGGTTCCACTGGAAGAGGTGTTTCAGGAGCAGGCCCAGGAGGTTCCGGAAGAACATCGGGACCTGTTGCGGGCGGTGCTGACGTTGCCTCCCCAATATAAAGACGCAGTCTATCTGTATTACTACGAAGGGTACAAGGCGGCAGAGATCGGAAAGATCTTGCGAAAAAAGGTGAACACCGTATACAGTTTGCTGGAACGGGCCCGAGGTCTTTTGAAAAAACGGTTGGCGGAAGGAGGGGATTCCCATGGATGAACGGTTGAAAAACGCCTTGGGGGCGCTGCAAGCCCCGGAGGAGGTCAAAGAACGTGCTTTGCAGGGAATTTCCCGGAAATTGTACCGGAGAAGGCAACCTGTGTGGCGGATGGCCACGGCAGCCTGCGCCCTTCTGGTGTTCCTGCTGGTGGCAGGAGGGTGGGTTTACCTGACTCCCACCGCATATCTCAGCGTGGATGTGAATCCGTCCCTGGAGCTGGGCATCAACCGGTTTGGCCGAGTGGTGACAGCGGATGCTTACAACGAGGACGGGGAGGCTTTGCTGGAAGAGCTTCAGGTGCGCTTTGCCTCTTGGGAAGAAGCTCTGGAGGAAATCCTTCAGCTGGACGTGGTACAGGATCCCCAGTCGGTGTTGTCCCTGACGGTGGCTGGAAAGGACCAGTCTCAGTGCAGCCGAATTCTCCAGCAGGCAGAGGACCAAACGTCAGATTGCGGCAATGTGCTGTGTCAGGAAGGCACCCTGGAAGAACGGGAAGAAGCCCATCAAGTGGGAATGTCCTTGGGAAAATACCGGGTCTATGAACAGATTCTGGAATGGAATCCCCAATTCACTGTGGAAGAAGCTCAGAACATGACCATGGGAGAGCTTCAGCGGCTTCTGCGCCAGCTGAACCCGGAGAGTAACAGCGGCCAAGGGAATGGCTCCGGCCAAGGTCAGGGGCAGTCCCAGGGTTCGGGTATGGGCCAGGGGAACGGCTCCGGTCAAGGACAGGGTCAGTCCCAGGGAACCGGCATGGGCCAGGGAAATGGTTCCGGTCAAGGACAGGGTCAGTCCCAGGGGACCGGCATGGGCCAGGGGAACGGCTCCGGTCAAGGACAGGGTCAGTCCCAGGGAACCGGTATGGGCCAGGGGAATGGTGCCGGTCAAGGACAGGGCCAGTCCCAGGGAACCGGCAAGGGCCAGGGGGACGGGGCCGGCGTAGCCCAATGGGGACGGAAGGACACTTCCGGCGATTCTTGAAACAACCGCAAAAAAGGCCTCGGCAGCTAGCCGGGGCCTTTTTGTATGGAAGAAAACGTCAAGCGGCAGGATTGTTTGCCAGCTTGGCTTTTTCTTTGCGAACCATTTCCCGCCAGATGGTCAGGAGCATGGTGATGTAGCAGGCGCCCCCTCCCACAAAGTTGGAGATGGGTTCTGCCAGGAACACGCCGTTGACGCCCAAGGAGAAGCAGTGGGGCAGAATCAAAGTCAAGGGGACCACAATAATCACCTTCCGCAGCAGGGAGAAAAACACCGCCTGTTTGGAACGTCCCAAAGCCACGGCTGCCGATTGCCCGGCCATTTGCAGGCTCATCATAAAGAAACCGAAGAAGTAGATGTGCATGGAAGGTTCCGCGGCAGTGCGCAACGCTTCCTCGCTGCTGAACAGGCCGATGAAAAAGTGGGGAAACAGAAACAGAAGCAGCCAAACCACGGTGGTATAGATGACGCACACGATGCTGGTGAATTTGATGCCTGTCCGGACCCGGCGGTACTCTTGGGCCCCGTAATTGAAGCCGATGACCGGCTGTCCGGCGCTGGTCATGCCGTTGATGGGGGTGGAGACCACTTCCCGCACAGAGTTGAGGATGGTCATTACCCCTACATACAGATCCCCTCCAAAGGTTTGCAGGGTGGCGTTACAGGCAATCTGGACCACGCTGTTGGTGATGGCCATAATAAAACTGGAAAACCCCAGAGTGACAATTTGCCACACCAATTTCCACCGGACCCGGAGGCTGCTCCAGACCAGTGGGATCAGGGCTTTTTTACCTCGGAGAAAGGAGATGGCCCAGAGGGCGGAAACAAATTGGGAAAGGACGGTAGCCAGGGCGGCCCCTTGAACTCCCATTCCCAGCAGGAAGATGAAAATGGGGTCCAGAACAATATTGGTCACCGCCCCCAGAAGGACGGTCATCATGCCCTTGCGTCCGAAGCCCTGGGCGTTGATAAAGGGGTTCATGCCCAGACTCATCATGACAAAGATACTGCCGCACAGATAGATGGTGACATAGCCGTTGGCGTAAGGGTAGGTGACGTCGCTGGCGCCGAAGGCGTAGAGCAGAGGACGTTTCAGCAGAAGAATCACGGCGGTGAGCACCACCCCTGTTCCCACCAGCATGGTAAAGGTGTTGCCCATGATTTCCCGGGCTTTTTCCACATTGCCCCTTCCCCGCTCGATGGAAAACAGGGGAGACCCGCCCATGCCGAACAGGTTGGCAAAGGCGGTGACAATGGAAATAATGGGGAAGGTGAGCCCTACGCCGGTCAGGGCGTTGGCGGCGGCATCGGGAATGTGGCCGATGTACATCCGGTCCACCACGCTGTACAGCACGTTGATCAGCTGGGCTACGGTCATGGGCACTGCCAGCCGGAGGATATTTCCGGCCACGCTGCCTCTGGAAAAGTCGCTGGTTTGGCTTGAGGTCATGTTGTAAAATCCCGGTCCTTTCTCCCCGGCCCCAGGGGAAACGACCATTTTCTCCAGGGTCGGGCTTTTTTCCCAGTTTAACAGCTTTTGAGGATTTCCTCAAGTTTTTCTTTTCAAAGGACGGGTTTGGTGGTATAATAAATCGGTTATTGGAATAGGGCTGATTTTGGCTAATTAGCGGGCTTCCCCCCGGGGGAAGCGTGTATGCAGAAAGGAAAGATCGACGAAATGGGTACTAGAGAGAATTTGCGCAACGTGGCGATCATCGCCCACGTGGATCACGGAAAGACTACGCTGGTGGATCAGATGCTGCGGCAAAGCGGTGTGTTCCGTCAAAACGAGGCCGTGGCAGAGCGCGTGATGGATTCCGGCGATCTGGAGCGGGAACGGGGCATCACCATCCTCTCCAAGAATACGGCCGTGATGTATAAAGACACCAAGATCAACATTGTGGACACTCCCGGACATGCGGACTTCGGCGGCGAAGTGGAGCGTGTGCTGATGATGGTGGACGGCGTGCTCCTGCTGGTGGACGCCTTTGAAGGCTGTATGCCTCAGACCCGGTTTGTGCTGAAGAAGGCTTTGGCCCTGGGAAAAAAGCCCGTGGTGGTTTTGAATAAGATTGACCGTCCCGGCGCTCGTCCCGCGGAAGTGGTGGACGAGGTGCTGGATTTGTTTATCGAACTGGGCGCCAATGACGACCAGTTGGATTTTCCGGTGGTGTACGCTTC
The DNA here is from genome assembly GCA_900543305.1 of uncultured Oscillospiraceae bacterium. GTDB lineage: Bacteria > Bacillota > Clostridia > Oscillospirales > Acutalibacteraceae > Acutalibacter. The sequence continues at coordinate 3,025 of UQQZ01000075.1, read as the reverse complement.
CGCCAAGGACGGCTATGCCACTTTGGATCCCAACGTGCCCGGCACGGATATGGAGCCCCTCTTCGAGATGATTCTCAAGGAAGTTCCCGCACCCCAGGGGGATTTGGAAGGCCCCACCCAGGTGCTTTTCTCCAACATCGACTATGACGAGTATGTGGGCCGCATTGGTATCGGCCGGGTGGAGCGGGGCTCCATCCATGTAGGCCAGTCGGTCACCATCTGCGGCGGCGGGGAAGAACACCACAAGAGCGCCCGGATCACCAAGCTGTATCAGTTTGAAGGGCTCAAGCGGGTGGAAGCCCAGTCTGCCCAGCTGGGAGATATTATCGCAGTATCCGGTATTGCAGATCTGAACATCGGCCAGACCGCCTGCGCCACGGACTGCGTGGAGCCTCTGCCCTTTGTGAAAATCGATGAGCCCACGGTGTCCATGCTTTTCATGGTCAACAATTCCCCCTTTGCCGGACGGGAAGGCAAGTATGTCACCTCCCGGAATCTGCGGGACCGGCTCTTTAAAGAAGTGGAGACCAACGTGGCCATGCGGGTGGAGGAAACCGATTCCGCAGATACCTACAAGGTATCCGGCCGCGGCGAGCTGCATCTGTCCATCCTCATTGAGCAGATGCGCCGTCAGGGCTACGAATTCCAGGTGTCCCGTCCCTCGGTGATTTACAAGGAAAAGGACGGCAAGCGTTTGGAGCCCATGGAACTTTTGATGATCGAGGTGCCCGACAACTATGTGGGCGCCGTCATGGAAAAGATCGGTTCCCGGAAGGCAGAGCTGCTGAACATGGGGTCCCGGGAATCCGGCACCACCCACCTGGAGTTCAAGATTCCCGCCCGGGGTCTGATGGGCTACCGTTCCGAGTTCCTCACCGACACCAACGGCAACGGCATCATGAACCATGTGTTTGACTCCTACGAGCCCTACAAGGGGGAGATCCAGCAGCGGGTGCAGGGTTCCATCATTGCCCATGAGACTGGGGAATCCACCGCTTACGGTCTGTTCTACGCCCAGGATCGCGGCCGGATGTTTATCGGGCCCGGCGTGGAAGTATACGAGGGTATGATTGTGGGGGCCAACCCCAAGAACGAGGACATCGTGGTGAATGTGTGCAAGAAAAAGCATGCCACCAACACCCGTGCTTCCGGCTCCGATGAGGCCCTGAAGCTGACGCCCCATTCGGTGCTCAGCCTGGAGCAGTGCTTGGAGTTTATCGCCGACGACGAGTTGGTGGAGGTCACGCCCAAGAGCATCCGCATGCGCAAGGCCATCCTTTCCAAGGAACTGCGGATGAAGCAGGCAAGCAAGAAAAAATAAACCATACAAAGGAGGCGGCCGGTTGGACATCGTCATATTGGACCTTGAGTGGAACGGCACCTACAGCCGGCGGCTCAAGGGATATATCAACGAGATCATCGAATTTGGGGCGATCAAATGTGGTCCCCATCTGGAGGAGAAAGAGACTTTTTCCTGCTTTGTGAAACCTCAGGTGGCAAAGCACATCAGCTCTACCATCTCCCACCTGACCAGCATCACCGATGAAAATCTCACCGACGGCCTGACTTTTATGCAGGCAGTGAGCCGGTTCAAGCGGTGGGCGGGGGATTGCCTGGTCATGACCTGGGGCACCTCGGATATTTTGACGCTCATCGAAAATTGCCGGTATTTCAGCGGAGATGAGCATGTGCCCTTCCTGACCCGGTACTGCGACCTGCAGCTGTACACCCAGGACCGGATGGGCCTGGGGCGGCGGGAGCAGGTGGGGCTGTCCCGGGCGGCGGAGCTGCTGGGCCTGGACCTTTCGGGAATGGACCACCACCGGGCCTTAGACGACAGCCGAATGACCTTGGAGGTGCTGCGGAAGGTGTACGATCCCCGGGGAATGGAACCTTACATTGACCTGTGCGATCGGGAATTTTACCGGAGGATCACTTTTAAGACCACCTATATCTGCGACCTGCGCAGCCCCCTGGTGGAAAAGAGCCACCTTGGGTTTCCCTGTCCCAAGTGCGGGGCGGAAAGCCAGAGGCTGACCCGTTGGAACGTGAAAAATAAAAGCTTCCGGGCAGATTTCCGCTGTACCAGTTGCGGCCATCTGTTTGCGGGAAGGCTGACCATCAAACAGAAATATGAGGGACTTACCGTGAACAAGAAAACCTTTCCCTTGCCGGATATCGAAAAGCCCCGTCAGGCCCAGCCGGGCCCCGTGGGAAATATGGAACTGGAATTGTCCCAGGGGGTGGGGGTGCTCCGTTTTCCATCCTGGAAGGGGCTTTCCACAGTGAACCACGCCTTTACCACCCGTATCGGCGGAGTGAGCAGCGGGGAATTTGCCGCCATGAACCTGGGATTCGGCCGGGGAGACGAGCCGGAGAAGGTGGCGGAAAATTACCGGCTTTTCTGCGCAGCCGCAGGATTTGACAGCGAATCTCTGGTGGCCGGCGCCCAGGACCACCACATCCATATTCGTCGGGTGGGAGAGGCCCAGCGGGGAATCGGCATCTGGCGTGAAAAGGATATGGAGTCCATTGACGGCCTGTGCACCGATGATCCCAAGGTGACCCTTGTCATCTACTGCGCCGACTGTGTCCCTCTCTATTTTGTGGACGGGGAACATAAGGCCATCGGTTTGGCCCACGCGGGCTGGCGGGGAACCGCCGCAGGCATGGCCAAGGCCATGGTGGAGCGGATGGCCCTGGAATTTGGCACGGACCCTCTCAAGCTGCAGGTGGCTGTGGGTCCCTCCATCGGCAAGGAGTGCTTTGAAGTGGATGAGCCTGTGGCAGCGGAGTTTTTAAAATTGCCCGGTGCCCAGCATTTTGTGGAAGGTCCCCAGCGGGATAAGTACCATGTGGATCTTTGGGAGTGCAACCGGCAATTCCTCTTGGGAGCCGGCGTGCCGGAAGAAAACATTGTCATCGGCGGGGTTTGCACCATGTGCGAAAGCGACCTGGTGTTTTCCCACCGGAAGACCAGGGGCCAGCGGGGCAGCAATTGCGCCATGCTGGCGCTGAAGCCGTG
>UQQZ01000074.1 GCA_900543305.1 uncultured Oscillospiraceae bacterium | reverse complement strand
ATCCGCCTCAAAGTAGCGCATTTTCCGGTCGCCCCGCATATAAGCGGTATATACCTCGTCCGTGACCTCGACAAATTGGCCGCGAACCCATATTTTCTTTTTACCAGCGTCCACGCTGTGTACCTCCGTTTCGTCTGAATTTCGGGAAGAAATCCAGACGGACGGTGGCCCCCTGCAACGCGGCTGGCTTGTCCTAACGGGAAATAACAGAAATCTGCATTTCCCGACATAGAAAAAGCGCGCACACCTTCTGGTGTACGCGCTCGGCTGTTGGCTTTTGGCGGATGATGGGTAAGGCCCAGGGAAAAAGAAAAAGCCTGTCGAACAAAAAAATACCGCAATCCCCTTGAGGAGTGCGGTATGTACGGAAAATATTTTTTGTTCGTCAGTTGGCGGACAACCGCCAGGTTCCTTTCTTTTTGGCTCCATGCTATCCCCTTATGGGGACAAGCTGACAGAGATCACCACCTTTCCCCAAACTAAAATGTTAATAGGGGTAGTATAATAGGTGAAATGCAAATAAAATGAGCAAGAAACGCAAATGGAACACAATTCAGTCGCAAGTTCAGACAATATGCGGCGGGAAAATCTCATAAAAAATCGGCATTTGCAAGGTTTTGGCGAGTTGGAGTGAAAACAGACAGGAAAAAGCAGCAGCCTAAACTGTTAGACTGCTGCCTTATACTAAGAATGAACCTCGAAGCGATACCCCACATCCCGGATACAGGAAATCACAAACGGCGGTTTGGGATATATGGCATATAGTTTCTGCCGCATACTGCGGACATGGCTGCCCACCGCGATATGTTCGTTGCCAAAGGGTTCTTCCTTCCAGACTTTTTCATACATCTGCCCATAAGTAAGTACCCGCCCTTTATTGGTCACTAACAGGCAGAGCAGGGCAAACTCCTTGGTATTCAGCTCAATTTCCTGCTGGCCGTGATAGATTTTTCGGCGGTCTGGGTAGATTTGCAGGCCGGGAAGTGACAGGATCGGCTCCGGGCCGATTTCCCATGTTTTCAATTCTGGATGAAGCTGTAAAAAGGCAAGAAAATCTTCAAATGTCCTTTCGTCCTTATCCTCCAGTTCCATAATCACGACTCGTCCGATGGTATCACCTCCCGGCTGCCTGAGAAGGCCGCTTCTTTTAACTTCTGAAAGCTTTGTTCACTGATGACGTGTTCCAGCCTGCAAGCGTCCTGCGCCGCAATATCCTTGGGGACACCAGCTTCGATGAGCTGCCTGGTGAAAAATTGGTGTTTCTCATAAATCTGTGTAGCGATTTGCAAGCCTGAATCTGTGAGGGAGAGTGTGCCATCGGTATTTTTGATAATATGCCCGAATTTGGACAATTCCTTGACAGCCCGGCTTACAGAAGGCTTTGTAACCCCTAAATGTACAGCTATATCAACACCCCGAACGCTACCGCGCTTTTGATGAAGGATAAGCACAGCTTCAAGATAATCCTCCATAGATGATGTCAAGGCCAATGGCGCACCTCCTTTTTGAATCATTATGCCAATTTCAAAGATTCCTGCCTATCCATCACAATATTGTATCCTCATTTACATCATCCGATATGCCAAAAAACAGTCATTCGTTATATGCAGGAACAATGGTATGAGACAGGCGGAACTTAAAAAACATGATATTTATTTAAGGTGAATTGCCGCAACATCTACATGGTTGGGAATGCTATTAAAGGTATAGGACTCAATCACATCGCTATTGAATACAGCGTATTCATTTCGATAGTTGAGCGGAATAATCACGCTGCTTTCATTGGCGGAGTTTAAAGCCTCTGTAAAGATTTCTTGGACAACTGCTGGATCGTCTGTATTATACAGTCCAGCAATCAACGCTTTGGCTTCTTCATCACTCATAGAGGCCAGCGCCTTGGCAACCTGAGGATCGGTGGAGTAAATACCGCTGGGGTCTGAATAATCGGTAGACGGATACATATTGGCTACAAAAGTATAGGGGTCATAAGGGAACCAATAACTCATGTAAGCTGTCATCTCATAATTATCCTCCATAAAGACCTGCTGCATGAACGCCATTAGATCAATGGGGTTAGTTTTAATCTCAATACCCAGTTCTTCCATAGCACTTTGGAAAAAGAGAACCACATTGTCGTACACACCCGTGGATGGATATGTAATGGTAAAGGACAAAACCTTACCATCCTTTTCGCGGATTCCGTCGCCATCGGAGTCTACCCAGCCAGAGTCCTCCAGAAGGGCGATTGCACCTGCCATATCGTAATCCGGGGTTGTCACAGTTGCATCACAATAAGGCATATCTGTAGGCATTACCGAATTAGCCGCAGTTCGCAGACCAGCATAAATATTCTGTGCGATGGATTCTTTGTCAATCGCCATTTGGATGGCCGTGCGAACATTTTGGTCATCTAAAGGAGCAATCTCATCATTGAGGGCGATAAACTCAGTCACAAAGTTGAAATCAGATATAATTCCCGTGATCCCCTCTGTTTGCGAAAGTTCCTGATAGGAGTTCGCATCCAGTGTGTCGGAGCCGATGATAAAATCTACTTCTCCAGCTCTCATAGCGGCGACCTTGGACTCAGGGATGACCTTTACTGTAAAACGATCTACATCCGGTTCTTCGCCCCAATAATTCGGATTTTTCACAAATGTGTATTCCGTAGCGGTTTCGTTCACACTCTCGAACATATAGGGGCCGGTGCCGGGAGTATGGGTCATCAGATACTCCGTATTAAGAGAGCCATCTTCATTGAAAGCAGCAGCGGAGAGAATACCGCGGGGCATCACCATAGCAAGGTCATTCAAAACATTGTAGTATGGGCGACTCAAATGGAAAGAAACGGTGTACTCATCATCTACAGTAATTTCTGTAGTTAGCATATCCAGTTGTCCATAGTTTGCACTGGTTCCAATGACTGACTTCATATTGTCAAAGTAGAGCTTGACAGCCTCGGCATTAAAAGCAGTTCCATCATTAAACTGCACATCTTCTCGTAAATAGAAAGTATAAGTAAGACCATCCTCTGAAACAGTCCAGTCGGTGGCAAGGCAGGGCTGATATTCCCCGTCACGGTATTCCACCAAGCTTTCGTAAAAGTTGTTCATGTAATATGTAGTCTCATAGGACTGAACGCCGGGGGCAAAGCCCATAGAAAAATTGGCGCTCTGCGCAATAGAGATGGACTTCTCTGTTTCATCGGAACCGGAAGCAGGATTATCCTGTCCGCCACCGGTAGTACCACAACCGGCAAGAAGCATGACGCTCATAACACCGACCAACAGCAACGATAAGAGTTTTTTCATTTTACAACACTCCTTTTTGATTTTTTATTGTAAGGCCAGTCGCTTGGAACGGACGGCCTTGACAAGCATTTGTGAATAGGGTTCTTGAAAATCAGAAAAATGATGTGGCTGTTCCACTGTTTCAATAATTTTTCCTCTGCGCATCACATGAATGGCACCCTCCATATACATTGCGGTGTCAAGGTCATGGGTGATGATGAGAAATCCAATCTGAAGTTCCTTATGGAGTTCTTTCAAAAAACCCAGGATTTCTTTCTTCAAAGTGACATCCAATCCACTGAAAGATTCATCAAAAATAATATATTGAGGACGGGTTGCCAGAGCCCGTGCAATACACAATCTTTTCTGTTGACCGCCGGAAAGCTCGTTAGGCCGATGAGAAAGGGTGGAGCGTTCCAACCTGACCATATCCATGAGTTCCAGGCATCGACACCTCCTATCCTGGGCTTTCATATGAAACAGGAGTTGTAGAGGTTCCTCCAGAATGGCGGCAACACTTTGATGGGGATCCAACGAACCCAGGGCGTTCTGCATTACCAGTTGTACCTTACCTCGAACAGAACGAATCTCTTTCCGCTTACAGGAAGTGACCTCCAAATCACCAAGAAACACTTTTCCAATATCAGGCATCTCAATGTAGGACAAGACTCTTGCCAAAGTGCTTTTTCCACTTCCGCTTTCCCCCACAAGTGAGGATACGCATCCATCTTTTAGTTCCAAAGAGACATCTGACACGGCGTCAAAAACTGTGTGTCCGCTATCAGGTAATGAATATTGTTTTGTAATATGTTCGGCTCTCAGCATAGTCCCTCCTGAAACAGCACGCTGGCCTGAACAAGTTGTCTGGTATATTCGTGCTGCGGTTTTGTAAAGACATCTTTGGTTTTTCCGGTTTCAATGATTTCCCCATTCTTCATAACGGCCACCCGGTCACATATCTTAGCGGCCACGCCAAAGTCATGGGTCACAACGATCATGGAAACGCCAGATTTTTTTAATTTCTCTAATTCATTCAGGATCAGATACTCACTGGCAGCATCCACAGCAGTGGTAATTTCATCCGCAATAATCAACTTCGGGCGTTGAAGAAGGGTGAGGGCAATCATAACGCGTTGCAGTGTGCCTCCAGATAATTCATGAGGATAACTTCCAAGGATTTTTCTCGCATCAGGCAAATTGACATCTGCAAGCGCAGCAGCGAATCGTTTTCGGAATGCCATCTTCTCTGTTTGGCCTTTCAGTGAAAATCCCATCTCCACCTGCTTTCCCAGCTTGAGCATTGGGGCAAACGCGGTCATGGGGTTCTGAGGGATCATACTGATTTGCCTCCCCCGATAGTCTCTCAATTCGCTCATTTTCACCGTGAGCATTTCTCGCCCATTCCATTGGATGCTTCCAGTTTGGTCAAATAATCGGGGATTGAGAAGTTTCATAATACACTTGCTGGTCATACTTTTTCCGCTTCCGCTCTCCCCAATCAACCCCAATGTTTCCCCGTTGCCCACAGAAAAGCTGACGGAGTGTACAAGGACTTCTTTTGTCCGCTTTGTGCAAATGGAAAGATTACTAACCGTGAGCATCATGATCCCTCCTTTGGAGCACAGAGGTCTCGCAGGGCCTCCCCGAATAAATTGAATCCAGCCGCGGCAAATAAAATGCACAGACCTGGATAGACCAGCAGTTCCGGATGGCTAAACATTAGTTTATTGGCGTTCACAAACATTGCGCCCCACTCTGCCGTGCCGGTCTCCAATCCCAAGCCCAAGAAAGCATAGCTGGAGATCATAATGATAATGGAGGACAATCCTGTGCTATATATCACTAACAAATGTGGCAGAATATTCGGAATGATATGCCGGAACACAATGCGCAGTTCTGAGCACCCGGACATTCTACAGGTGATGACATACGGTTGACTCCGTTCTCGGAGTACATGGGTGCGAACCACCCTCGCATTCCACACCCACATAGCAATCACAATGGAAAGAATGATGCTGGTTACTTTGGACTCAAAAAGCCCTACCAAAGTAATTGCCACGAGGAATGGCGGAAATGCCATAAAAATATTGGATACCACCTCAAATACCCGATCCACAATACCGCCAAGATAAGCACATAAGGTTGCAATGACGGTACTGATAATAGCCAATAGCAGCAAAGTAGGAAGCGCAATACTCAAAGATTCCCTGGCTCCGTAAATTAAGCGAGACAAAACGCATCGTCCAAGCTCATCTGTCCCAAGTGGATATTGTGTATCTGGCGGAGCAAAACTATGGGCCACATTCAGTTGCATAGGATCATTAGGTGCCAAAAAAGGGGCAAACACCATCACCAGAAAAACAATCAGCATCATGGCAAGTCCAATTAAAGCCTGAGGGCTGTGGATAATTTTACGAATCATGATCTTCCTCCCATCTGGCTTTGAGGATTCAACAATGTGTTCAGGCAGTCTGCAAGGAAATTGACCAAGACAAAGATAACGGCAGTGAGCAATACACACGCGTTGATTGTTATGGTATCCCTGGCGTTTAATGCTGTCACCAACATGGAACCGAGACCCGGAATGGAGAACACACTCTCCACCATAGAACTGCCTGCAATCATAAACCCAAAGCTCTGCGCCAGCATGGTAATTAACGGAGGTAACGCAAAACGGCTTACCATGTTTGCAATTTTCCATTCTGATACTCCCCGTGCCCTTGCATATAATACAAAATCACTGTTATATCCATCTAACAGGGAAGAACGAAATACCCGAATAGTTCCTGCCGACGTAGGGATAGCCAATGCCAGAGCCGGAAGAACAAAATCTTTCAGACTGTCTGCCCCCATAATGCTGAAAATAGGGAGATACACAGCAAAAGCAAGTAAAAGCATGAAACCGATCCAGTAATTTGGAAGTGACATACAAATAATTCCGAACAGGTAGATGCTTTTATCCGCTAAACCTCCTTTTCTGCTGGCAGATAAAACTCCAAGGGGAATACAGATTACCGTACTAAACAAAAGTGCTAACACAGCCATAATCAAAGTTGGCTGTATGGATGCCGCCAGTTCCTCCACAATGGAACGTCCCGTGTTGTATGAGTTTCCAAAATCACCGTGCAGGGCATTCCACAACCAAGAGCCATATTGCTGGAGGATAGGTTTGTCAAGGCCAAGTTCTTCCCGCACTAATTCAATCTGCTCCGCGGTTGGCCGACTGTAACGACGCACAGCCAATGCCTCAGCCGCATCTACAGGGGAGAGGTTTGTGTAGACAAAGGTCAGAATGGTTACCCCAAACAAGACAATCAAAAGTAATACAATTTTAGTGAGTACTTTTTTCCCTATCATTTTCCATTGGCCTCGCCTTTTCTCGGATCAGTAATGCGCCACGATTCTGCCGATTTCCGGGAATGGACAAAATCTCCATAGATCCCGCCCTGCTTTATCAATTCTTCGTGGGTGCCATGCTGAACAATCTTTCCGTGATCCACCACTAAAATCTGGTTTGCATGGCGCACCGTTTTCAGGCGATGGGCGATCATAATAATGGTCTTGCCTCCGGTTAATGCTTCAATGGCCGCTTGAAGCTCCGCCTCATTCTCCGGGTCAACATTTGCGGTAGCTTCATCCAAGATGACAACGGGAGCATCCTTCAGCATGGCTCTGGCTATGGAAAGCCGCTGACGTTCACCGCCAGATATTGTGGCTCCTCCTTCACCAATCACTGTGTCATAGCCATCAGGCAACGCCATAATAAAATCATGGCAGCGGGCAGCTTTTGCCGCAGCCACCACTTCTTCATGGCTCGCCTCCGGCTTACCAAACTTGATGTTATTTTCAATACTGTCGTTGAACAAATACACATTCTGAAAAACCATACTGAAATTGCTCATCAAACTGTCCAGCGAATAGTCTTTTACATCAATGCCGCCCAATTTCACGGAGCCTTTTTTCACATCCCAGAACCGGGCCATAAGGCTGGTAAGCGTTGTTTTGCCGGAACCGGAGGGCCCCACAATAGCGGTAGTCGTGCCTTCTGGAATGGTGAAGCTCACATCATCAATGATTTTCCGATCTCCATAGGAGAAATCCACATGGTCAAATGAAATATCATGGCTTTTCGGCACCTGAACCGAGCCGCTCTCGTCCATCCTGGGTGCCCGATCAATTTCCTCTACCCGGTCAATGGAAGCATCAATCATCGGTAGCATAAAGAACATCTCACCAGCCGATTCCAATTCGCTGTATACCAGGAACGCAGATACCACCATCATCAAACAGGTGAACAGCGACATATTCCCTTGCAGGAAAAGCCAGATGGAAAGCAGGATTGCCAATACAGAAGTAACGCGCAAAACAACCTGCTCCAGCACGTTGTAGGGGATGCGTTTGCGCTCCAATTTGAAGTTTTGATTTTCTGTTTCTTTGATGGTATTGTTTAGAGTTTGTTTTGCCGCTTTATCCCCGTGGAAAGCGCGCACCACACTCATACCCTGGATGTATTCCAGCACAGCATCCACCAATTTAGTCTGTGCAGCCAATCGTCCTGGGGAAAGCTCACGGGATTTCTTAAGCAGTCGAGAATTGACCCAAAGGAACAGCAGCGTCCCAACAAAGAACACAAGACCGATTCTCCAGTCGAAGCACATGATCGCCAGAGAAAAAACCGCAGTACGAATCATACCCACAACTGTCCGGGCAATCACTGCGAAAGACATACTCTCCAAATCGGACATTGTGGAGGTTGCTGCCGCAGTAAGACTGCCCAGGCTCTGCGCGTTGAAATAACCCATCGGCATATATTTCATGCGTTCACCGATGTGAATACGCTTTTCTCCGCACATTCGGTAGTTAGCGTGTCCTTCGCTATTGTGGGCCAGATACCAGCAGAGCGCGGCACCAGCCACACTAACCACCATAATTCCCAAAGCTGTCCATGCGGTGGCCCCGGTTATATTCTGTTCCACCAACGCCCGTAGCACGATCAATAGAGCGACAAATTGTAACGCTTCAAAGATGCTCCGCAGCAGTTCAAAGGCCATACCTTTATACCAGGTACTTTTCTCTGTCCCGGAAAATCGAAAGAACCGTTTATATGCGTCAAACATACGCCGCACCTCCTTCCATCTGATCGTTGTCTCGCGCCTGCGTGTGAGCCGCCCACATTTGCTGATATAGCGGACACCGATCCAACAGTTCTCCATGCGTTCCGGAGTCCAAAATCTTTCCGTGATCTACCACAGCAATTTGTTCCGCCCCAGTAATGGTGGACAGGCGATGGGCGATCACAATGAGTGTCTTTCCATGAGTTAGCCGCCCTATGGCATCCTGAATGACCGCCTCATTTTCCGGGTCTGTGTAAGAAGTTGCCTCGTCTAAGATAACAATGGGTGCATTTTTCATCATGGCCCGTGCAATAGCGACCCGCTGGCGCTCTCCACCGGAGAGGTGTCCACCTGCGCCGCCTACTACAGTTTCATACCCGTGATCCAGACCCATGATAAACTCATGACAGCCCGCAGCTTTTGCCACCGCCTCGACTTCAGCATCCGTTGCCTCTGGCCTGCCCATGCGGATATTCTCACGGACGGACAAATTGAACAGAAAATTATCCTGGGATACATAACCAATCAAATCCATTACCTGCTCTGGAGGAAGTTCTTTTGCGTCAACACCTCCAATGGTGATATGCCCGTCTCCAACATCCCAATAAGAGGCGATAAGTTTCGCAATCGTGGATTTACCAGAGCCAGAAGGCCCTACCAATGCCGTTGTGGTTCCTTGCTTGATGTCCAGGGTGATGCCGTTCAGAACTTGCGTATCCTTATAAGCAAAAGTCACATCCCGCAGAGAAATATCCAATCCTTTGAGATTTTTCCGCTGGGACGGACGATCCAGGTCAGGCTCGGACAATACGGCAGTAATTTCTCCGGTGATAGTAGCAATTTTAGAAAAATCATCCGTCAAAAAAATAGCTGCAACCAGCGGCCCCATAATGCCAAGAGACAGAATGGCAATGGTAATAAAGTCCGGAGCAGACAAAGAGCCGTTCATATAGAACAAGCATCCAACGGGTAATACACCAATCAATACAGCCGGCCAAATCGTCATCATCAGAGCAGAATAGCCCTGGGTGGATTTCATCCAGTCCAGCATGAGATCCACGCTCTGGCGGACAGCCTGTGTAAACTTTCCATAGGAAGCAGCACTTTGATTGAACGCCTTGATGACCTCAATCCCATTGATGTACTCCACAGTGGTGGCGCTCATATACTTACTTGCCTGAACAACAGCACCATATTTTTTAGGGTATTCCTTCATCTGGGCCATGTAACAGAGCATTCCGATGGGTATCGTAATCAGGGATACCAGTGCCATTCTCCAATCCAATACAAACAGGTAAATAATGATGGCGATGGGGACAAGCAGGTTAGAAGTCATTTCCGGGATGATATGTGCCAGAGGGACTTCCATTTGCTCTACACGCTCTACCATTGTTGTTTTCAGCCGTCCCGAAGGTGTATCCGTCAAATATCCCATAGAAACACGCGTTAATTTATCCGCAATCGCCTGTCGTATTTCTGAAAGCACATGGAATGTCGCTTCGTGGGAACATCTGGTAGAGAGCCCATGAAAAACAGACTTCATCAGATAAGCTATAAGGGCAACAATTCCCCATGTTAAATAAGCAGAAAAATTCGTTTCACCTCCAATCAGCAGATTTACGATCCTTGCCACAGCGAAATATGGCACGATACCACTTGTGACGCTGATAACAGCAAGAATAATAGAGAGCAAAAAGCCTGATTGATGCGGTTTAATGAATGTCATCAAATTTACAGAATCTTTTTGTCGCTGCATATAATTCCCTCCTTTAAGTTAGCGAAACCTAACCGCTGACCAAAAGTAAAAGCCGACAATCCACAGGATTTATCCTGTAAATCATCGGCTCTGCGTCTTGGCGTCTGGCTCTGATAATATAATGTTTTGTCCCTGCACATCCACGATGTGTTCTTTTCCGCATTTAGGACAAAATAGCGGAAAGCGTTTGAGAACAGTATCCGGATTTACTTTCGTGCGGGTTTTGTTGCCGCAGGTAGGACAGTGAATCCAGCCATACCTATCAATCCACCCGTTCAATGGTTTTCACCTCCATCTCCGAAGAAGATAGATCTCCACCCGGCGATGTAGAAACGCCGCATCCTTTGGATATGCTCAACCGCCTGATCCTTTGGCATATCATGGATGACCACCTCGAACATTCCGGTATAAAAGGCGCTGGACAGCAGATGGCCCAGTTCCGGCGTAAGACGGCCACTGGAGATTGCGTCGTTCCTGGATGCCTGAATATAGCGCATGGTGCATTGGTTATCCAGCTCCACAATCCGGTGGAGAAATTCCTGATATGTATTATTCTCTCCACTGGTCAAAAGTAGCTTGAACTCGTCAAAATGATCGTAGATATAGTCCACAGAATCCCAAAACCATTGATCAGAGAAAGAATACATTTGACTGGTTTGTTCGGTTCCAGGCAACTGGTTAAACTGCTGCAACGCCGATTGTATCATACCACAAAAATCATCCATGGCGGGCTGTACAAGGGAACGATACAAGCTCTCTTTGTCCGGGTAGCGAATGTAAATTGCTCCTTTGCTGGAGCCGGCCTTTTCCGCAATAGTCTGTAGGGAGGCTCGCTCATATCCATTTTTTAGAAATTCTTGCTTGGCTGCTTCCATCAGCTTTTCCGTTACTCCTGCTACACGCTTTGCCATAGGGTGCCTCCATCATTTAAAACCATTGGTTTCAATCCAATGGTTTTAATATAGCACAGCAGTCTGCAAAAGTCAATAGTCTTTCTTTGCTTCGCCATAAATTAAACGAAATAATATGACATTGAGTTGCTGGTATCTACCCGATTTCAGTCTAAAAAGCTATTTGAGTTATAGATATGTACCCAGCCGCCTGCGCGGCTGGGCTTCTTCTTTTTGAGGTTGTTAAAAATCTGGGCAGCCATAGCCCAGCACCTCATAATATCCCACGGGATAACTGTTCTGCCGGACGGAATCGCCGGAGTTGCCTTCAATGGTGTAAACGCGCCCGTTCTCCACCTTCTCCACAATCCCAGTATGGTCGGAAAGCCCGTCCTGCCCGTTCTCATCATCCCAGTCAAAGAAGATAATCATGCCGGGGGCCGGTTCGGCGGAGCCGTCCATCCATTGGCCCCTGTCCTTGAACCACTGTACGCCATTGACGCACCCGGCGTATTTGGGGATTACGCCGGTATCAATATAGCCGCACTCGTTGGCGCACCAGGAAACGAAACAGGCGCACCATTCCACGCGGCTGGAAAAACCATACCAGCTCCAGTACGGCTCGCCGCCCACGTTCCCTACCTGGGAGAGCGCCACGGAGACGATGGCCCCGTCCTCGGTGTAAATGCCGTAAAGAACGGCGCTCCACAGGCTACGGTTTTCCTCGGCCAAAAGCTCGGCAAGTTGCTCCTTTTGTTCCTCGTCAAACCCGTACTGCGCCGCCATTTCCTCGGCGGTCTTGTGGCTGACGGTGATATACAGATAGGTTTGGGTGACGGTGGTTTCCGTCTCCACGATATTGCCATTGCCGTCATCGGTTTCCGTGATGACCGTTTCCGTTCTGGTTTCCGTGCGGGAAGATATTTGGTTCATCTCCCAGAAAATATCCGTGAGGATGGCCTTCTTGCTGTCGTCAATGGTGGCCACCTCCTGGGGGTTATCCGGGTCGGTGGTCGTCTTGACGGCATAGACGGCAAGCACCTCCGGCCAGACGGCGCGGGAGCCGGACATCTCCAGCACGTCATGGGACAGGTTGGCCTTTGTGGTGTCGATCTGCTGCTGGTAATCATCGTTGATCTCCTGCACGGCAGTCTGCATGGTCTGCCCGGTGCCGGAATCCTCGCCGGAGAAGAAAATGCCAAAGCAGGAGCCAATAATCATACCGATGAGGCAGATCACAATAATCACCAGTACGGCAATCCAACCGCCCGCGGCGATGGCCGCGATCAGCGCCTTGGTGGCTGCAATGATGGCTTTCACCGCCGCGATGGTAGCCTTGGCCGCACCCTTTGCAGCC
>UQQZ01000073.1 GCA_900543305.1 uncultured Oscillospiraceae bacterium | reverse complement strand
TGGCGGGGCAGCCAATATGGGCATGGGACCCCTGGGAATTGATACAAAGATCCAGAAGGCAAACTTCAACAACTTGAGTGTGGAAGAGGCTTTGCAGAAGCACATGGAGTACACCCATTACCGGGTAGACGAGGACCTGGTGCAGACGTATTTCCACAAGAGTGCGGACACCATCGAGTGGCTGGAAGAGATGGGCGTGGAGTTTGCAGGTGCGTTCCGCTACTTTAAGGAATCCGAAGCCACCTGGCATATTGTAAAGCCGGAAAACGGCGTAATCGGTCCCCGGGCAGCCAGCGCCATGGTCAAGGCCATGACCCAGCGCGCCAAGGAGTTGGGCAGCGAGATCCTGCTGGAGACAGCCGCCACATCTCTGATCACAGAAAACGGCAAGGTCTGCGGTGCGGTGGCAGTGGACAAAGACGGCAACGGCATTGAAGTTCGGGGCAAAGCGGTGGTGGTGGCCACCGGCGGGTTTGGCAATAACCCGGAGATGATTGAGAAAGAGTTTGGCCTGCACATTGGCAAGGACTATTTCCCCTTCCGCATTCCGGGAATTACAGGCGATGGCCTGAAGATGATGTGGAAAGTGGGCGCGGAGAAATTTGGCGCCAATATCGAAGCCATTTACCAGCTGCCCGACAACCTGAACTGGTTCCTGCTGGACGCCGTGCTGCGGCAGCCCAACCTGATGATCAACCAGCTGGGAGAGCGTTTTATGAACGAAGGGGACCTGGGCAACACCACCTATGCAGGCAATGCCCTGGCCTTACAGCCCGGCAACTATGGTTACTGCATCATGGATGGGGCCATTCTGAAGGAATACAAGAAGAACGGTCCCGACATCGTGGATATTGTCCATCCGGCGGAAGCTTTCCTGAACTTTGAAGGTCAGGCGGCATTGGCTGTGGAGCAGGGATACGAGGCCTATTTCGAGGCGGAAACCGTGGAAGAGTTGGCGAAGAAGCTGGGAATCGATTCGGAGAAACTTCAGGACACTATTGACGAGTACAACGCCATGTGCCGCCGTGGGGTGGACAGCAAGTTCCACAAGCCTCAAAAGTACCTGCATCCCATCACCGGCAAGGGCAAGTATTTGGTGGGCAAGTATTATCTGGGCGCCTATGGCACTGTGGGCGGTGTTCGGGTCAACCGTTACTGTGAGGTGCTGGATAAGAACCACATGCCCATTGAGGGTCTTTACAGCGCCGGGTCCGACGCCAATACGGTGTATGGGGACAGCTACAATTTCACCTTGCCGGGCAACTCCATGGGATTTGCAGTGAATACCGGGCGCATGGCTGGCGAAAGCATCGCTCAGTACATTGCCGAGTGCTGCTGATGGAGGGAACCCATGACTAAGAAATCAGAAACTTGGACCCTGGCCCTGTGTATTGCGTTGTTGCCGCCCATCTGGGCCGTGGCGGCGCCGTACCTGAATGTGACCACAGGAGCCGTAGCTTTGATCTGCGCGGGACTGTGCGCGGCCAACGGAGATCGGGCCTCCGATGCGGTACGGATTTCCATCGGTTTTTTGTTGGGAGATTTTTGGGCATGGCTGGCCGTGTGGATCATGGATGTTTTGCCCTGGAACCCCAGTCTGGAACTTTTCTGTACCTTGTTCGTGCTGGGCGGTCTGGCGGTTTTGTTGTCCGCACTGGCCCCCAAATGGATTTTCTGTCCGGCGTGGCTGTGTGGTTGGGCCATCGGACTGACTATCATGGCTCCGGGAGGATTCTCTCAGGTGGGTACCCTGCCTCTGCAAATCGGCGCTGCCATGTTGGTGGGAGTATGGTACGTGGGAGTTTTCTTAAATCTTGTGCGCAATTGGATGCTCCGTCTGGTGGCGAAGCGTCAGAAATAAGAAATGGAGGTATCTATCATGAGCGGAAAAGTTGGCGTGAGTCGGGAAGAAATGGCACTGCCCTATTTTAAGTATTTTGAACAGCCTTTGGCACCTATTCCTCAGGAGAAGCTGGATCTCCTGAAGAAGGGACCTTCTCAGGTTCCTGCGGTACCCTTTGCTCAGAGAGGTCTGTTCCTCAGCGGGCAGGATGGAGAGTACTGCCAGATGGGCTATGGCGTGGTCGAAGACGGAACGGGGTTTGTGTGCAACCAGACCTACATGCCGGGCGTGACCAGCGAGATGCTGGACTGGTGGTTCCCCTGGCACAGTGTGGGTTCCGATTTGCGGTATAAGATCTGGGATCCGGAGGACCACTATTTTGCCCGGGCGGATCGGGTGGACTATGTTTGCGATCCCAAGGTTCCCATGAACCAGAAGACCTGGGGGGTGAACCACTACATCATCGAGGACGTGGGTCCGGGTCCCGATTTCTTGAAGCTTTGCTTTAAGAGCCCGGCGGATTTTGGATATGATCCCCAGATGGTGGGCACGGAGGCTTGTCAGTCCCTGGTGTGCGCCATTGGAGAGGGCGGCTGTCCCGCTGCCATGACTCACAAATGGGTTCCCTACCAGGACGGGGTGCTGTTTACCTCTCGGTTCTGGATCGGGTTTGGACTGGTGGATGGAACGTATCAGAAGGTCCTGCCGGAAGGGGTAAGGCTGCCGGATTTCGTTCCCCAGGCGTTGTTTGCCCACAATATCAAGGAATTCAGCAATTTGGCCGCCATTCTGCCGGAGGTGTGGAAGGAACAGGGAAACCTGCCCCTGTAATATCCAGGCCCCAGGGCATTTTGAACAGCCATTGAACCATGCGCGGGATTTTCTCCAAGGAACGGGAAAATCCCGCGTTTTATTGTTTTGACGAGTCCGTACATGAGATGTATTTACAACCTCCTTTCCCGGGGCTATAATAAAACCTGAGAAAAATCTTAAGGAGGACCGGCAGATGGATCTGGAAAAAATGAAACGCAAGTATGCATATACACTGGCTCGGGTAGGGCTCAACGTGCAGAAAGGTCAGACAGTTTTGGTAGAAGCCGCTATTGAGGGCTGGCAGTTTACCAGTATTTTCGCGGAAGAGTGCTATAAGCTGGGTGCCGGGAATGTGGTGGTACATTATCTGGATCTGCCGAACATGAAAGTGGCTGCCCAATATCGCAGTGACGAAGATATGCGTCGGGTGGAAGATTGGGAATACGCCATGCATGAAGGGTATCTGGAGGAAGGCGCCTGCTATGTGCGCTTGGAAGGTGTTAACCCCAAATTGATGGAAGGGGTCAGCGAGAAAAATTCCAACGCCATATTTGCCCATGTGGACACAGTGCGCAACATCATGCGCAAGGCCAGCCGGGAAAAGCACTGCCAGTGGCTGATCGCCATGGTTCCCACGGTGGAATGGGCGGAATACATTCTGGACAAGAAGGGACCGGAAGCAGAGGAAGAGCTGTGGGAGATCCTTCTGAAGCTTTGCTATATCGATGAGACCAACGATGTGGTTGCCACCTGGGAGAAATTGCGGGGGCAGAAGGCTTCTCGCGGGGAGGCAGTGGATGCTTTGAAGCTTCAGAAGCTCCATTATACCGCTTCCAATGGCACGGACCTGACTGTGGGATTGACTCCCTGGTCCAAGTTTGGCTACGGAAAACGGGAGGGCATTTCCTTTACCCCCAACATTCCTACGGAGGAAATTTGCACCACTCCCAGCAAGTATGAAACAGAGGGTGTCGTGTATGCATCCCGGCCGTTGGTGCTGGGCGGCAAGAAGATCGAGAAATTTGGCTTCCGTTTTGAGAAGGGTAAAGTGGTAGAGGTTCTGGCAGAGGAAGGAAAAGAAATGCTGGAAGCTTTGATCGCCACCGACGAAAACGCTGGATACTTGGGAGAAGCTGCTCTGGTGGAGTATCATTCCCCCATCAGCATGAGTGGCCTGGTGTACTACACCACGTTGATTGATGAAAACGCCAGTTGTCACCTGGCGTTGGGCCGTGGGCTAAACAGCTCCCCGGCAGGTCACGAAGGGATTTTCAACGATTCCACCATCCATGTAGACTTTATGATCGGCACGCCGGACATGAAGATCATCGGTACCACGGAAAGTGGGGAAGAAGTGGAAATTTTCCGGAACGGGGATTTTGCCATTTGATCTGTTGCCCTTGAGACCGTCTCATTATCCGTGATAATATTTTTCAGGAAAGCCTCCGATCATTCTCTTCCAGAGAGCAGTCGGGGGCTTTGGTGATTTTGTTCAACTATAGCATGAGCCATATGTAGGCTTGTTTCACACGAGGAAAACCTAGGTTCAGAATGGTGGTCTGTATGTCAATCCAGATTTCTGTGGGTTTCTGCTGGACCACCGGCCAGGAGCTCTGTACACGCTGTTACAGAATGACAATGGCGCGTTTCCTGTTGAAGGGTGGCGTGTGGATGATCCGTGGGAGCAAGCAGCGGAATATTGCCCCAGTACGGAGTTTTATTGGGAATCGGCCGGATAGTGTGAGTTGAATTTCTGGCAGCGGCGTACCGCTCATGATTATAGTTGAGTGCTCGGGCTTGATCCAGGAAGAGCGGACAAAACTTTCTCTCATACGGACCGAGAATACAGCGACATATTCCATCGGGCACTTCCCCACATCTAAGAGGTCCATGGGGAAAAGAAAATAACATGGCGGTAAATTCCACAAGAGTGAGTAGAGATAAAAGCGCCTGTTCCCTTGCAACTTTCTGACAAAATACTTATAATGAAACTATGAGTATGAAACGCTTTTTGGAATGGGGGGAAAAGAATGGATTTTATTACAGTGCGGGAAGCGGCCAAGCGGTGGCACATTTCAGAACGGCTGGTGCAGCAATACTGCCAGCAGGGCCGGGTGGAAGGAGCTCGGAAATTTAACGGATCCTGGGCCATTCCGGAAAACGCTGTAAACCCCAAAGATCTGCAGAAAAGCAGGTCGGCACTTTCCTCTTCGGGGAAAGAACCCCATGTTGTTTCCCCTTCGGATCTTCCGGATCCGGGCATGACCTTGATGCCCCTGCTCAACACGGCTTTTCCGCCGGGCCGCTGTAAGGAATATTTGGAGTATCTGAAGGCAGGTCCCCAACGGGATATTGCCATGGCGGAGTACCATTATTTCAGCGGCCATCCTCAAGAAGCTGCTCAGGAGGCGGAGTTGTTCCTCACCAGTTCCGATTTGAGATTGCGCCTTTCCGCCTGTTGGATTTACGCCTATGCAAATCTCTCCATGGGGCAAATCAATCGGGCGCGGTTTGCCCTGTCTCAGGTGAATCGAATGTTGACAGAGGCCGGAGAGCAATCTCCTCCTCTGCAAGCGGCTGCGGCCTTTGTGGCCGCCGCAGCCGTGTTACTGCATTTGCCGTTACCGGAAGATCTTCCTCCCACCAATGACTTCTTTCCCTTGTTATCTCCTGGGTTACGAGTTTTTGCCCTGTATGTGCAGGCCCATTACCGCTATCTGCAAGGGGACTATGGAGTCAGTGCCGGTATGGTAGAAGCTGCGTGTTCCATGGGAGCAGAACGGTATCCCATCTCCGCCATCTATCTTCATCTGGTGGCGGTGATGGATTATATGAGCATGAAGCAGACCGAAAATGCCAAAGCCCATCTATTGACTGCTTGGAACCTGGCTCAGCCTGATGACTTGATTGAAGGTTTTGGAGAGCATCACGGCTTGCTGGGCGGGATGTTGGAAGCGGTTCTCAAGCCGGAATGGCCGGAAGATTTTAAACGGATTATCGAAATTACCTACCAATTTTCTGCGGGCTGGCGAAAGGTCCATAATCCGGATACAGGTCATGACGTGGCCGATAATCTGACCACCACAGAATTTGCCACCTGTATGCTGGCAGCTCGGGGGTGGACCAATCAAGAGATTGGGGAGCACATGAAGATTTCTCCCAATACGGTAAAACGGTATATTTCCTCCGCCATGGACAAGCTTCACATCAGCCACCGGAAGGAATTAAAACAGTATATGTTGCGGTGAACAGACCTCCTGCGCCCAGCGTGGAGGCCTGTTTATTTTTTTGTTTATTAATATATTTCCTTTTCTGAGATCCTAAATCTATTTATAATAATTTAGAAAATTTCCGTATTTCTTCATTAGATGTTTATAACTATTACCCGTTTTTTCTTGAAAACGGGTAATAGCGGAAAAGAAATCCTTATGATATTATGTACATGTGAATAAAGAAGAGGTGAAATATCCAGATAGTTTTGGAAAATCTTTGCAATTTTCCCTAGACAGAACGGAGAGCTTAGGACAACTTTCAACTCTTTCTTGCTGCAAAGGAGGAAAAAAAGATGAAACGATGGATGAGTGTATTTTTAATTTTAGCGCTGTGTTTAACTCTGTTGCCTAAAAATGCTCGGGCAGCTACAACAGTAGAAACTATGAAGATTACAGATTACATGGGCAATGTGATCACAGACCCCAACCAGCCAATTGAAATCCAGGTTGGGACGAAAGTGATGTTTAGTGCAGATTATTTTGACGATAAAGGCTCCAAATTAATTTATCCTGTTCCTATGGTCTGTCAGTGGAGCTTAGGTAGTGCTAGTGAGAGTGTTGAGATAGAAAATGGATATTCTGTAAGTGATAAGTGGATCGTTGGGAAAACAGCAACATCATCAGCAGTTACCATTACAGTGACTTCAACGTATCAACAAGTAGATTACACGGCTTCTTTCCAGGTAAAAGTTGTGGAAAAGGATATTGCGGATGGAATTGCCTATAAGGTGGGAGCTGCTGGTACTGATTACCCCAGTGCTCCAACTTTGACAATTTCCCCTTCCTACTTAATCGTTTACGCTTACCCAACAATTCATAATCAAATGTATCCAACCACTTTTCGATTTGTCCAGGTAGATTGGCAATTTTCCAATGAAGGAATCAGTACAAAGGAGGTTTACAATTCCCCCTTTGGTATTCAAATAGCAAGCGGTATTTGTCAAGAAGGGGATATATCTACAGTACTCGTAACTGCTGCTGGATTAACCGATACCATTACGTTGGAGTATCCTTGGCCAGAATACAAATGTGGACTTATTGTGTATCCTCCTAGCGGAAAAACAGTGGAGGATTTGGTAGAGGTTCTAGAGAAGGATAACATTACTAGCTATACACGGTCTGCAAATTATGTTGTTTTTTCAGATCAAGTAGTTGGCAGCGGTGAAAGAATAGAAAAGTATTATGAGCAATTTAGATCTAGTAGTTCAACCAAATATAGCGCAACAGCATTTACCAAGACGATAAACGAACTCTTTTTTAATGATGAACCTTATATCAGTGAGGGAATTATAGATACCTATTATTTTAATTGGATGTCGGATGAACATAATTTTGTGCTATCTCTGAAAGCAATGCCAGGAGACGAGCCTCAAGTATCTACCAATTATGCGACTTTAACATTGGTTAATTACGATGGGGAAACTTTGGCACCAACAGCGGATGGCGGTTTTGTGATCGAAGATTCTAATATTACGACCATTTCCGATCGATATTATGGAAATAGTAGGGTCAATATTTATACCGATTATCCTGGAAGCGACTCTTCCGACCCCGAAAAAGTCCTTTCTTGGCAATATGCAGAGATAAAGGAAGAAAACGGTCAGAAAGTAGTTTATCCCTTGAGTACGGAAGTGATACAGAGTCCATTTTTAATCCCGGAATCTGGGATAACCCTTTTAGCTCGTTATGACGAAGTAAAACATTTTGTGCGCATTGTGGAGTTGGACTATGGGCAACAAAATACTGACCTAGTGGGGAATCCCTATGAGGAAATCACCAATGGCGATTATACTCCGGCAACCTTCATTGAGACTGCTGAGGATACACAGGGAAATCCTCTTGATTTTACCTACGAAGTTTCAGAAGATGAGTATAAAGAACTTTATGGGGGAGCTTCTGGTATCTCCGAACCATCCCTTATTTCCTTCATGGCCAAAAAAGGAATAGCCGGTGGTTATGAGACAATTGAAAGTATTACACCTACCCAGTATGAAGAAATACAGGTAAGTAAAGCAATCCCGATTGAAGAAAACCAGTCCATCGATCCCAATACATCTCTTGTTATCTTGACCTGTGTCGTTTCTTTTAAGGAAACTTTTGTTGTGACCGTTCAAACAGGAGAAGGCGGCACAGCTTCAGCTTCACCTGTACATGCTTATGAAGGTCAAACGGTAACGTTGTCTGCTACGCCCAATAGTGGATATTATTTTACGGGGTGGCAGGTAATTTCGGGCAACGTAAGCCTCCAAGGAAACACATTTATCATGCCTGGAGAACCTGTAACTGTAAAAGCTAATTTTGCCCGTTATTCGGTACAATCTGGCAATATAATGGTGGAGGAAACGGAACACGGTTCCATCATTGTGACTCCATCTAGAGCCACGTCAGGGACCATTATAACCCTAGAGGTAATCCCGGATCCCGGTTACGAGTTGGAGACACTTTACGTTCTGAATCAACGTGGAGACGAAATCAAACTGACTGATCAAGGAGAAGGAAAAAAGACATTTGTAATGCCTCAAGGCGATGTTACAATAAAGGCCACATTCAAACCGATAGAGTGTGATGGTGGCGAAGATTGCCCAAGTTATCACTTGACAGATGTGAAAGTGGGTGCTTGGTATCACTACGCCGTAGACTATGTGGTGGAACACGGAATCATGGAAGGCACCAGTGCCACAACCTTTGAACCCTATGGAACCCTGAGTCGGGCTATGGTGGTCCAGGTTCTGTATAATTTGGAGGGAAGACCTCCGGTGACCGGGACCAGCAATTTTACAGATGTAAAGGCATATGATTGGTGGAACGATGCCGTAATTTGGGCGACGGAAATAGGTGTGGTACAAGGCTATGGCGATGGGACCTTTCTGCCTAAAAATCCTGTAACCCGGGAAGAGTTCGCCTTAATGATGTATCATTATGCAGAATACAAGGGTTATGATCTGAGTGCGAAGGGGGATTTGAGCAGCTACCCCGATAGCGACAAAGTGAGTACTTGGGCAGAAGAAGCCATGCAGTGGGCTAATGGAAACGAGTTGATTACCGGTTTTGAAGATGGAACCATTCGATCCAAAGCCAGCACGAATCGTGCCCAGGCTGCCACTATGTGGATGAGGTTTGATTACACGGTTGCCGAGTAATAAAAAAAGAGAGGGTCGGGAGCAATCCCGGCCCTTTTCATTAAAACTTCTTTTATAAAAAATCTTAAGAGGCAAAATGTAGAATTGCGTTTTTGAGATTCCGGCGGTAGAGTAAATTCACTGAAAGAAAGCACAGCGTGGAAAACTATCCTGGGTCCCTCAACTGGCAGAGTAAAAAATCCAGAACCAGAATGCAAATAGGATCCGGTACCGGTAAATCCACATTTGTCATTTGTGGGAAGGACAGGATCCCATCTCTTTTAGAATTTACGCTTGCAGCCAGGAGGGCTTCTCTTTCCTTGCCACCTTCAGTCACATGGAACTGACTCTTTATCGCTGGCTTGCCCACCATGGTCAGGTTCCCCATGAGGAACAGCAACAAGTTACGGTTTCCCTTGGTTTCGCCGGTAAACGGAAGGGGTAACCCCTGTTTTGCGGTGGAAGAGGGTGGAAAAGTAGTGTTCGTCGGAAAAGCACAGTCGAAACGCAATCTCCCGCACCGGTAAAGCTGTCCCTCGTAGGAGCAGACAGGCTGTTTCCAACCGGCGGGAAAGCAGATAGCGGTAGGGTGTTACCCCAAAACGGGTGGAAAACACCCGGGTAAGCTGGGAGGGGGAAAGGCCCACGGAAACTGCCACTTTCTCCACGGAAACGGGGGAGTACAGGGAGCGGTCCAATAATTCCCTGGCTTGCTCCACAGGACCAGACGGCTGTTCCGGAAGAATGGAAAGGGAACTCCGAATCCGGGAGAGAATCTGGTGAAAGAGCAGGGCACATTGGCGTTCCAGTTCCCAGGGATCGGCAGGAGGAGCGGCACAGACAGACACAAACTCCTGGAAAAGCGTTTGAAGAGGGCAGTCAGGGATGTGGTAGGTTTCCCCCAAACGGTAATTGCGCAGCAGATCGGCACAGAGCGTTCCCCGCAGATTCATCCAGATCTTTTTCCAAGGGTCATGGGGGTCGGAGCGATAGCGATGATGGAGCCCCATGGGCAGCAGGTACACGTCCCCTTCCTGTGGATCGAAGGACCGTCCTCCCACCTCCACATGGCCCTTTCCGGAAATCACATATTCCAGGCAAAGAACGGGAGAACGATCCCGGTCAATCCGATAATGGGGGTCGGGATAGGTGACCCCGGTCAGCTCCACGAAAAAGGCTTCCGGGTCCGGGAACTGGTCGGGCAGGAAGCTGAAAAGTTTTTCCTTCATGCGTGAAATCCTCACTTTTCTGCTTTTTTTGTATATTGGCACCGGCGGTGCAGGGGGGTATACTAGATGGGCAGGAAACACGGGGGAAAGCCCCCTAAACCTTTTTTGCCATCGAGGAGGACCATGTAATGGAACATACGATCCCCAGACCGGAGCATCCCCAGCCGCAGTTTGAGCGGTCCCAGTGGGTGAATTTAAATGGACAGTGGCAGTTTGCCTTTGACTTTGGAAAAAGCGGTTTAGACCGCCATTGGGAGGAATTGGAGACCTTGGATCAGGCCATCACCGTTCCTTTCTGCCCGGAAAGCGATTTGAGCGGAATCGGCTACAAGGACTTCATTCCCGCCGTGTGGTATCTGAAGAACGTTACCCTGACTCAGGAACAGCTGGAGGGAAGGGTGATTCTTCATTTTGGAGCAGTGGATTACGAGTCCCACGTCTTTGTTAACGGAAAGAAAGTCGGGATTCATCGGGGTGGCTATACGTCCTTTTCCTATGATATCACGGAGTTTTGCCATCCGGGAGAGAACCGCCTGACCGTCTATGCCGCCGACGACAACCGTCACGGCCAGCAGCCTCACGGCAAGCAGAGCGAGCTTTTCTACTCCCACGACTGCGACTACACCCGAACTACGGGGATTTGGCAGACGGTGTGGATGGAATTTGTACCCAAAGCCTACATCAAATCCGTCAAGTACTTTCCCAATATTTCCGCGGGAACCCTGACGGTTCAGGCGGAACTCTGCGGAAAGGGAGACTTTTCCGTGGAGGCTTCCTTTGCAGGCCGTCCCTGTGGGAAGGCAAGTGCCCTCAGTGAAAACGGCACGGCCAGTGTCACCTTGCCCCTTTCGGAAATCCACCTTTGGGAGGCCGGTGAAGGAAATTTGTACGATCTGACCCTCCGGTTTGGAGAGGATCAGGTAAAGAGCTACGCGGGTCTGCGGGAAATCCGCATTGACGGGATGAAGGTTTTGCTCAATGGCAAGCCGGTGTTCCAGCGTTTGGTGTTGGATCAAGGTTTCTATCCCGACGGGATTTACACGGCGCCCGACGAGGCAACCCTGGTGCGGGACATTGAGCTGAGTCTGGCAGCCGGATTCAATGGGGCACGGCTCCATCAAAAGGTGTTCGAGCCCCGGTTCCTGTATCACTGTGACCGTTTGGGGTATCTGGCCTGGGGAGAGATGGCCAACTGGGGACTGGACTTGTCCGACCCGGCGGCTTTAGAGACTTTCCAAGGGGAGTGGCTGGACGCTGTCCTTCGGGATTTCAACCATCCTGCCATTGTGGGATGGTGTCCCTTCAATGAAACCTGGGACCGGGACCGGCGCAAGCAGATCGACTCCACCCTGGCTATGATTTACCGTTTGACCAAGGTGCTGGATCCCACCCGTCCCTGCATTGACACCAGCGGCAACTACCATGTGGTCACAGACATT
The DNA here is from genome assembly GCA_900543305.1 of uncultured Oscillospiraceae bacterium. Classification (GTDB taxonomy): domain Bacteria; phylum Bacillota; class Clostridia; order Oscillospirales; family Acutalibacteraceae; genus Acutalibacter. The sequence goes on along the minus strand of UQQZ01000073.1, from coordinate 726 downwards.
TACGACGTACACGACTATGAGCAGGATCCCGAAATTTTCGCAGAGCATTACGAGGCTTTCCGCACCGGCGGGGATTTCTACGATGTCCACCGGGATAAAGGCCGTCAGCAGTACACCAAAGGGCTGCCCATGTTTGTCAGCGAATACGGCGGTATCAAGTGGAATCCTCAGGGGGATATTGAAAAGGCCTGGGGATATGGACAAGGACCCCAATCGGAAGAGGAGTTTATCGCCCGGTATCGTGGCCTGACTGATGCCCTCCTGGACAACCCCAACATGTTCGGATTCTGCTACACCCAGCTTTACGACGTGGAGCAGGAGACAAATGGTCTGTACACCTATGACCGTCAGCCCAAGTTTGATATGAAGGTGTTTGCTTCCATCAACAGCCGTACTGCTGCCTGTGAAAAAACGCCTTCTGCCCTGTAAGCGCAGGGAAGCTGCTTTTCAATCATAACACACCCCAAAACAAATGCGCAATGGGAGACGCCCATTGCCTGGGGAAGGATGGTCCTGCTTTGCTGCCAGGCAGTCAGCCTGTGGCCATGCGGGAGCCGTTAGCGGGCTTGTGCCCTGCATCCAATGGGGAGTATTTTTTATAGAGGTTTCCCTGAACGAGCCGGTTTGAGGGAAACGCACAAGAGACCGGGGTCACTCCCGGTCTCTCTGTTTTTACCAATGTTTTTGTTGAAAAATTTTGATTATCCCGAAAAACCCTTGAAATAC
>UQQZ01000072.1 GCA_900543305.1 uncultured Oscillospiraceae bacterium | reverse complement strand
GGCTCAGCGAGGCCGCCGGGTACTGCTGGTGGATTGCGACGCGGGCTTGCGCAGCTTGGACCGTATGACGGGCGTGGAGGAAAACCTGGTATTTGACATCTCCGATGTGGTATTTGCCCGGTGTGCTCCCGCGGAGGCCATCTATCCCTGTGGGGACGGGGAAGGCCTTTCTCTGTTGCCGGCACCCTCTTCTGGTGAACAAGGGATCCGTCCCGGGGTGATGAAAAAACTGGTGCCTTTGCTCAAGCGGTATTACGACCATGTGCTGCTGGACTCACCGGCAGGAGTAGGCATGGGGTTTCGCGCGGCGGCTTGCGGCGCGGACAAGGCATTGGTGGTGTGCAGCCCGGACCCGGTTTGTGTGCGCAGCGCCGGCGTGGTGCGGGAGCTTTTGCAAAAGCTTTCGGTGCCGGAAATGCGTCTGGTGATCAACCGGTTTAACGGAGAGCTGTTCTGGAAAACCGGCGCCTATGGGGATCTGGACAGCGTAATTGACGGAGCAGGCATCCGCCTAATGGGCGTGGTACCGGAAGATCTTTCCTTGGCGGCTGCGTTTCTGCGGGGCCGCAGCGCACCGGAAGGTTCCCGGGGTATGATGGCGCTCTGTCGATTGGCAGGCCGGCTGGAAGGGGAAAATATTCCCATCTCGGATTTGTTCTAATGGGAGCGGGGGCGGCGATCCGGCTGCCCGAAAGGTTGTATTGAAAAGCCATAAAGGAGGAAGATCGTCACAATGAACATCGCAATCACAGCGCATGACGCCAAAAAAGAACTGATGGTGCAATTCTGCATCGCCTACTGCGGCATTTTGAGCCGCTATTCCCTGTGCGGCACGGGCACTACCAGCAAGATGGTGTCCGAAGCTACGGGGCTGGAGATTCAGCGGTTTTTAAGCGGTTCCCAGGGTGGCGACCAGCAGATCGCAGCGCGGATCGCCTGCAACGAAATCGATCTGCTGCTGTTCTTCCGGGATCCTCTGAATCCCAAGTCTCACGAGGCCGCCAACGATATGAACCTGCTGCGCCTGTGCGATATGCACAACATTCCGGTGGCCACCAATATCGCCACCGCCGAAGTGTTGATTCACGGCTTGGAGCGGGGAGACCTGGATTGGCGGAATATCCTTCGGGATTGAGTTTTGCCGCTTGCAAAACGGGGCGGAACCCGTTATAATGAAAATCGTCCGGCAACGACGCAGGATGAGTACTTCGGAATGCCCGGCAGAGAGAGGGGGCGCCTTTAGGCGCTGCGAGCCCCCTTGGGGACCAGACGGAGGAAAGACGCCTGCCAGCCGCAAATGAAGATACAATAAGGAAAGCGTTTTGCGCTTTTGAATCAGGGTGGCACCACGGAGAGACCTTCGTCCCTGGCACGGCCTTAGTTTGCCGCGTCTTTGGGAGGAAGGTGTTTTTCTGGGCGAACGCCCTGTTTGTCGTTTTCCGGGAATCCAATCTCCCTCGTGCCCAGGAGGTAAGGGGGAGCAACGTAAAGTTCTTTGGTCCTACCTTTCTCGAAAGAAAGGTAGGGGGAAAGGGGATAAAAACCATGGAATTGATCACAAAGGCACCCAAGGGGACCGTAGACCTGGTTCCGGGAAAGTCCGAAAAATGGCAGGTAATGGAAGAGGTGTTCCGCAGCGAGGCGGAATTAAACGGTTTTGCCGAAATCCGCACTCCTGTGTTTGAGCACACCGAGCTGTTTCTCCGGGGTGTGGGAGACACCACCGACGTGGTGGAAAAGCAGATGTATACCTTTGAGGACAAGGGCGGCCGGTCCATCACCCTGCGGCCGGAAGGCACGGCAGGAGCAGTGCGGGCCATGCTGGAAAACGGCCTGTACAACGCCGGCTATCCGGTGAAGCTCTACTACAACACTTCCTGCTACCGGTATGAGAAGCCCCAGGCCGGACGGCTGCGGGAACTGCACCAGTTTGGCGTGGAGATGTTCGGCGCCGCGGAGCCTGTGGCAGATGTGCAGGTGATTGCTTTGGCCCTGTCCGCTTTTAAGCGGCTGGGACTGGAGGACGTGGGTCTGCAGATCAACTCCATCGGCTGTCCGGAATGCCGGAAAGAGTATCACAAAGCCCTGAAAGAGTATTTTACCGCCCGGAAAGAAGAACTGTGCGATACCTGCCTTTCCCGGCTGGAACGCAATCCCATGCGGATTTTGGACTGCAAGAGCCCCGAGTGCCAGGAAGTCTGCAAGGGCGCTCCCAAGATCACCGACTACCTTTGTGAGGATTGCCAGGCCCACTTCCACAAGGTTCAGGAGTATCTGACTGCCCTGGGTGTAGAATTTGAAGTGGATCCCGGCTTAGTGAGAGGCCTGGATTACTACACCCGCACCGTGTTTGAATTCCCCTCCAAGAGTCTGGGCTTTGCCCTGGGCGGCGGCGGCCGGTACGACGGCCTGGTGGAGGAAATGGGCGGAAAGCCCACGGCCGGACTGGGCTTTGGTTTGGGCCTGGACCGGATCATGATGGCCCTGGAAGCCCAGAAGACGGAATTCCCCCAGCCTCTCAAATGCGAGGTGTATGTGGCCTCTTTGGGGGAAGAAGCTCAGAAAAAAGCCTTCCTGCTGACGGAGCAGCTGCACCACTGCGGAGTGCCTGCCGACTGCGATCTGTGCGGCCGGGGATTGAAGGCCCAGATGAAGTACGCAGACAAGATCGGCGCCCAGTATACCCTTGTGTTGGGAGAAAATGAGCTGGCGGAGAACAAGGCGGAACTGAAGAATATGAAGACCGGGGAAAAGAAAAAGATTTCCCTGGGCGAGGATTTCATCGATCAGTACATCACCTTGAGCACCGAAGACGATGATCTGTCCTTTTAAGGGGAAATAGAGAGAAAGAGGGAAATTTACATGGAACATTCCGCGTCTAAATACAGAACCCACACCTGCGGAGAACTGCGCATGGAGCATGTGGGCCAGACCGTCACCCTGGCGGGCTGGATGGAAAACCTCCGGGAAGTGGGAAGCAATTTCGGTTTCCTGGTGCTCCGGGACTTTTACGGCACCACCCAGGTGGTAGTGGAAACCGAAGAGATGATGGAGCAGGTGAAATCCATCAATAAAGAGAGCACCATTTCCGTTACCGGCCTGGTGCGGGAGCGCACCAGCAAGAACCCCAAGCTGCCCACCGGCGATATCGAGGTAGCCCCCACCCAGATTCAGGTTCTGGGACGCTGCCGCTATAACGAGCTGCCCTTTGAGATCAACTACTCCAAGGACGCCGGCGAGGATGCCCGGCTCAAATATCGTTATCTGGATCTGCGCAATCCCCAGGTGAAGAAAAACATGGTGCTGCGCAGCCAGGTGGTGTCCGCCCTCCGCCGTGCCATGGAGGACCAGGGCTTCATGGAAATTACCACCCCTATCCTCACCGCCTCCTCTCCCGAGGGCGCTCGGGACTACCTGGTGCCTTCCCGGAAACATCCCGGCAAGTTCTACGCCCTGCCCCAGGCTCCCCAGCAGTTCAAGCAGCTGCTGATGACCTCCGGCTTTGACAAGTATTTCCAGATTGCCCCCTGTTTCCGGGACGAGGATGCCCGTGGTGACCGTTCCCCCGGTGAATTTTACCAGCTGGATATGGAAATGGCCTTTGCCGGCCAGGAGGACGTGTTCGCCGTGCTGGAGCAGGTGCTGCCTCCCATTTTTGCCAAGTATGGCGCTTACAACATCGCCTCCCAGGCGCCCTTCCGCCGGATTCCCTACCTTCAGGCCATGGAGGAGTTCGGCTCCGACAAGCCCGACCTGCGCATCGACCTGCGGGTCAAGGATGTGACCGGGCTGCTGTCCGGCTGTGGTTTCGGACCCTTTGAAGGCGGGGCCCTCATCAAGGCCGTGCCCGTGTCCGGCTGCAAGCTGACGAGAAAAGCCATCGACAAGCTGTGCGCCGACGTGGAAGTCCAGGCGGGCCAGAAACCCTATTGGTTCCGCGTGGACGACAAGGGTGAGATTGTGGGCGGCATCGCCAAGTTTATCAACGCCGACCCGGCTCTGGTGGAAAAAGTCAAGGGAGAGCTGGCTCTCGCAAACGATACCCTGGTGCTCCTGTGCGCCGGCACCCGGTCCCAGGTTTGGAAGACCTCTGGCGTGATGGTCAAGCTGGCCGGCGCCCAGTGCGAAGGTCACATGGACCAGGAGCGGTACGAATTCTGCTGGATTGTGGACTTCCCCATGTTCGAGATCGGGGAGGAGTCCGGCAAGCTGGAATTCTGCCACAACCCCTTCTCCATGCCTTCCGGTGGTCTGGAGGTGCTGCTGAAAGCGGAAGCTGGGGAAATCGATCCCCTGACCATTCTGGCGGAGCAGTACGATCTGGTGTGCAACGGAGTGGAACTGTCCTCCGGCGCCGTGCGGAACCACGACCCGGAGATCATGGTCAAGGCTTTTGAGCTGGTTGGCTTGGGCGAAGAGGACGTCAAGGCCAAGTTCCCGGCCATGTACAACGCCTTCTGCTACGGAGCGCCGCCCCATGCAGGCATTGCCCCCGGCGTGGACCGGATGGTCATGCTCCTGTGCGGCGAAAGTTCCATCCGGGAGGTCATTGCCTTCCCCATGAACAAGAGCGCCCAGGACCTGATGATGGACGCCCCGGCCCCGGTGGAACCCGCTCAGCTGGAAGAACTTTCCATCGCCGTCGTGGAACATTCCCAAGAAGACTGAAAAACACCAGGAAAAACCTGAAAAAAGTTGCCCCCAGCCCTACTGTGAAACGTGGCTGGGGGCAATATATTTGGGGGATATCTGCAAAAATTTTTTTTAAACGACACAATATCTAGTGTTTTTTCCGGTTGACAGCCCGGGCGCTTTGGACTATAATAAAAACCGTCCTCCCCCGGAACGGCCGGGGGAGGACGCGGCCCCTTTTGGAGGCACAATGTTACAGGGAAAGAGGAAAACACGGCATGCTGAAAACCATCATCAAGCGCAGCGGGGAAGAAGTTCCCTTTGACGCTTCGAAAATACGCGGCGCCATCTTCAAGGCAAATGTTCGCAACGCCACGGAAAAACTGTCCGAAAAGCAGCTGGAACAGCTGACTCAGGCGGTGGTGGACGAGCTGGAGAAGAAGAAAACCGTCCCCACGGTGGAAGAGATCCAGGACGTGGTGGAGGAAAAGCTCATTGCCGCGGACTACGCCAAAACCGCCAAGGCCTACATCTTGTACCGGGCGGAACATCAGAAGCTCCGGGAAATGGACGACGAGTTGGTGAAGATCTATTCTGCACTGACCTTTGTGCCTGCGGAGGACGTGGACCTGAAGCGGGAAAACGCCAACATCAATGCGGATACCGCCATGGGCACCATGCTCAAATACGGCTCCGAGGGCGCCAAGAGTTTTTACGACAAATACGTGATCCCGCCCCACATTGCCAAGGCAGACGCCGAAGGGGATATCCACATTCACGACAAGGATTTCTACACCCTGACGGAAACCTGCTGCCAGATCGATTTAATCAAGCTGTTCCACAACGGCTTTTCTACGGGCCACGGCTATTTGCGGGAGCCCAATGATATCCGCAGCTATGCGGCCCTGGCCTGCATTGCCATCCAGGCCAACCAGAACGAAATGCACGGTGGCCAGAGCGTGCCCATTTTTGATTACGCCATGGCTCAGGGCGTGGACAAGACCTATTCCAAGGAATTCTTCAAGGCCCTGATCCAGTATATTCAGGTGACCAAGGACATGTCCTATGAGGACGCTGCCGCCTTGGTGGCCGCTGCTAAAAAGGACCTGCGGGACCGGGTGACCATGGACGACGTCCAGGAGTTTGGGGAGCAGTTCTCCCAATACCTGCCCCGTCACCAGCGGGAGAACGGCTTTGAGGAGATCTCCGAGGAAGAGGCTCTGGAAGCGGCCCAGTATGCTGCCAAGACGGCTTGGCGGGAGACCGACAAGTCCACCTATCAGGCCATGGAGGCCCTGGTTCACAACCTGAATACCATGAATTCCCGGGCAGGTGCCCAGGTGCCCTTCAGCTCTTTGAACTATGGCACCGACACCTCCGAACAGGGCCGGATGGTGATCCGGAACCTGCTGCTGGCCACAGAGGCCGGTTTGGGAGACGGGGAAACTCCCATTTTCCCGGTGCAGATCTTCAAGGTGAAGGAAGGGGTCAACTACAACGAAGGAGATCCCAACTACGACCTGTTCAAGCTGGCCATGCGGGTGAGCGCCAAGCGGCTGTTCCCCAACTTCAGCTTCCTGGACGCCCCCTTCAATCTGCAGTATTACAAGCCCGGAGATTACGACTCCGAAGTGGCCTACATGGGCTGCCGTACCCGGGTGATGGGCAATGTCCACGATCCCAAGCGGGAAGTGACCTGCGGACGTGGCAACCTGAGCTTCACCTCCATCAACCTGCCTCGGATCGGTATCGAGGCCAAGGGGGATGTGAAGAAGTTCTACCAGATTTTGGATGAGCGCATCGACCTGTGCATCGAGCAGCTCCTGCACCGGTTCAAGATCCAGTGCAGCAAAAAAGCTTACAACTACCCCTTCCTCATGGGACAGGGGGTTTGGATTGATTCTGAAAAACTGGACCGCAACGATTCTGTAGCCGAAGTGTTGAAACACGGCACCCTCTCCGTGGGCTTCATCGGGTTGGCGGAAACGTTGAAGGCCCTGACCGGCAAGCATCACGGCGAGAGTGAAGAAAGCTACAAGCTGGGCTATGAGATCATCTCCTATATGCGCAAGCGCATGGACGACAAGTCCAAGGAGACGGGGCTCAACTTCACTTTGTTGGCCACTCCCGCCGAGGGTCTTTCCGGTTCCTTTGTGCGGATCGATCAGAAGAAATATGGGAAAATTCCCGGGGTGACCGATCGGGAGTATTACACCAACTCCTTCCATATCCCGGTGTATTATCCCATCAGCGCCTTCGAGAAGATTCGCAAGGAAGCACCTTTCCACGCCCTGACCAACGCCGGCCACATCAGTTATGTGGAGCTGGATGGGGACGTGTGCAAGAATATCGACGCCTTTGAAAGTGTGATCCGCTGCATGAAGGAAGCGGGCATCGGATACGGTTCCGTGAACCATCCGGTGGATCGAGATCCTGTGTGCGGTTATAACGGCATCATCGACGATGTGTGCCCTCGCTGCGGCCGTCATGCGGGAGAAGGGGTACCTCTGGAGAAGCTTCAGGAGCTCCGGAAAAAGTACCACGATGTGCCCGACTACTCCTGCCTGATCCACTAAGGTGCCGTCCACGACGTGTGGTCTCGGCTGCCGCCTCGGTCGGTCCTGAGCGTGTGCCGCTGGCACACAGGACCCTCGCTGCGGTCGTCATGCGGGAGAGGGGGTACCTCTGGAGAAGCTTCAGGAGCTCCGGAAAAAGTACCACGACGTGCCCGACTACTCCTGCCTGATTCACTAAGGGGAGTCGCACTCCAGGCAATTGACCCGATGGGCCCTTGGCCTCGCTTTGGGCGTAAAAGTTTTGCTTGAGCTTTTTCAAAAATGTGATCTCACCTCTTGACGGGAAGAAAAAACTCCTGTAAAATAAGAACAGTTCTCAAATTTAAACTGATACAACCGTTTATGGTATTGAAAAATAAGGAGGAAGACCATCATGGCTAAAAACGTTGCTGAAAAGAAAGAACAGATTCTCGTGGGCGAAGGCCGGGACTTTGAGCGCATCCGCCGGATCACCGGTTACCTGGTAGGCACCATCGACCGCTGGAACAACGCCAAGCGTGCCGAGGAGCGGGACCGTGTGAAGCACACCCTGTCCAGCCTGTAATCGAAAATGAATCTGTTATTGGTCAACGACGACGGCATCCATTCCCAGGCCCTGCGGCAGCTGGCCCTGGCATTGGCGAAACAGCATCGTGTGACCGTGGTGGCCCCCGACCGGGAGCAAAGTGCCGTCAGCCACGGGATCAACTTGTGGGATCCTCTCTTTGTGAAAGAGGTTTCCCTGGGAGAAGGAATTCGTGCCTACAGTGTCACGGGAAAACCGGCGGACTGTACCCGTCTGGGCCTGAAGAACTTGACGGAGGAGCCGGTGGATCTGGTGATTTCCGGGCCCAATTACGGCATCAACGCAGGGGGAGACCTGCTGTACTCCGGCACCGTGTCCGCAGCGCTGGAAGCAGCCATGCTTCACCAGAAAGCCATTGCCGTGTCAGCGCCCCGAGAGGCGGACATGGAAACGGTGATCCAGGTGTTCCTGGATTTGCTGGAGCAGATCGACCTGGAGCAAGATGTGCGCCAGGTGCTCAACATCAATATTCCTGCCTTGCCCCGGAAGGAGATCAAAGGGGTCAAGTGGGCGCCTCAGGGAGGAGCCCAGTGGCTGGATTCCTACGAAGAGCGGGTGGCGCCTGATGGCCGTCACTATTTCTGGCCCCTGAGCCAAGGCGGTCCCAGGGATCCCGGGAAGGACAACGACTACACTTGGCTGAAAGCGGGCTATGTGTCCCTGACGCCTTTGCAGATGTTTATGACCGATCCAGAAGGCTTTTCAGGAAAAGAGTTTGTGTTGTAAAAAAAGAAGGCCGGGTGGGGGAACTCACCCGGTTTTTTGTCTAGAAGGAGGAAAAAACATGGAATTGACCATTGCAGGGGTGGTGAAGGAGTCCATCGTGGACGGCCGGGGAATCCGGTACACGGTGTTTACCCAAGGATGCCCCCATCACTGTCCGGGCTGCCACAATCCCCAGACCTGGGCCTTTGAAGGGGGTCAGCCCACCACGCCCCAGGCTCTGTTTGAGGATTTTCAAAAGGATCCCATTTTAAAGGGAATTACCTTCAGCGGCGGCGAACCCTTCTGCCAGCCGGAGCCCTTGGCGGAGCTGGCCCGGCTGGTCCACGGCATGGGGAAGGACGTGACCGTGTTTACCGGCTGGACCTACGAACGGCTGCTGGAAAAAAACGACCCGGGCGTCAACGCTCTGCTGGCGGAAACGGATGTGCTCATTGACGGGCCCTTTGTGCAGGCTTTGCGGAATCTGGAGCTCCGGTTCCGGGGCAGCGAGAATCAACGGTTGATCGACATGAAGAAGACCCGGGAGCAGGGGCAGGTAGTCCTGCTGCCGGAAGAATAAGCAACACCAGGTACCTTGAATGGGAGGTACCTGGTGCTTTTCAGAGGTGGTTTGTATGTATCGGTTGCGGGATTTGCGGGAAGACCACGATCTGACCCAGACCCAGGTAGCTCAGCTCTTACACATGAGCCAGACGGGGTATTCCAAATACGAGACAGGGGAGAATGACATTCCCACCCGTGTGTTGGTACAGTTGGCGGATTACTACAACACCAGTGTGGACTACCTGTTGGGGCGCACGGAACAGGTGCAGCCCTATCCCCGGGGGAAAAATCAAAAAAAGGGTCCCGGCTGAAAGCTGGGGCCCTTTTTGCGTGGAGGGATCAATCCTCCGGATCGATTTGCAGGTTCTTGAAAAATGCCTCGGTGCCGATGTCCACAAAGAGGCCCACGCTTCCCCGGAACGCGGGACCGTGGAGCATTTCTTCCACCACCAGGGTGGGAGTGGAGGCGTGATTGAGGTAAAATTCTCCCCGGCCTTCTCGGATGACGGCTTTCAGGTGAATCCAGGTATCCAGGCCAAAATCGATGGGTGCCTCGTACTGGGTGATTCCCTTTTCCCGAAAATAGGCGAAGGTGTAGGTGGGATAGGAAAAATACTGGCATCCATGGGCTTTGCGGACCGGGTCATCGGTGGTGCCGTTGGTGGGACGCACATAGAAGGACTCGAACGCGGAGTCATCCTCCTGAATTCGGAAGGCAATGCCGACAAATCCCCGGGCCAGATCCGGGGCATCGGGCAGCAGCCGGCTACGCATGTCCACCTGGATCACCCCGTTGTGGAAGGAAACCTGGGGCAGCTTGGCGTAGGTGTTCTCGTCAAACTCCCAGATTTTTTCGGTTTTCACCACTCGGAGCACCTGTTCCCCTTCCAGAGAAAGGGTTTCGATGCCCGTGTGAACCGGTTGAAAAAGAGAACAATTCTTCATCATTTTTCTCATCCTCCATTTCCCATTGATATGCTTTTAAAAAGAGTATAAGGGGAGGAAGACAATATTGTCAAGAAAGAGGGGGAGTTCGCCCACAGGTTGCCAGAATTTTAACAAATTGGTCATTGATTCTTTGTTTCCACTGTGCTAGAATAGATCCTGGAGAACAAGTACAAATTTTGCCATTGGGCGAAAGGAGATCATACAAATGACCAACAATAAGTCTGTTCTCAGCTGGCTCGAAGAAATGAAGGAGCTTGTCACCCCCGACGAAGTCGTGTGGATTGACGGTTCCGAGGAACAGCTGGAGGAACTGCGCAAGCAGGCTTGCCAGACTGGCGAAATGATCAAGCTCAACCAGGAGAAGCTGCCCGGCTGCTACCTGCACCGCACCGCCGTGAACGACGTTGCCCGTGTGGAAGGCCGGACTTTTATCTGCTCCCGCAAAGAAGAGGATGCAGGCCCCACCAACCACTGGATGGAGCCCCAGGGCGCCTATAAGATGCTGTTCGACATTGCTCGTGGCAGCTACAAGGGCCGCACCATGTATGTGATCCCCTACTCCATGGGTCCCATCGGCTCCCCCCTGGCTAAGATCGGCCTGGAGGTCACCGACTCCATCTACGTTGTGCTGAACATGGCCATCATGACCCGCGTGGGCCAGGCTGTGCTGGATGTTCTGGGCGACAGCGAAGACTGGGTGAAGGGTCTGCACTGCAAGTGCGACATCGACGAGGAAAAGCGCTATATCTGCCATTTCCCCGAAGACAACTATATCATCAGCGTCAACTCCGGTTACGGCGGCAACGTGCTGCTGGGCAAGAAGTGCTTCGCTCTGCGTATCGCTTCCTACCTGGGCAAGCAGGAAGGCTGGATGGCCGAGCATATGCTGATCCTGGGCATTGAGAATCCCCAGGGCGAAGTGAAGTATGTTTCCGCTGCGTTCCCCTCTGCTTGCGGCAAGACCAACCTGGCCATGCTGATCCCGCCGGAAGGCTATCGCAACAAGGGCTACAAGGTTTGGACTGTGGGCGACGATATCGCTTGGATGCGCCAGGGCGCCGATGGCAAGCTGTATGCCATCAACCCCGAGAACGGCTTCTTCGGCGTGGCCCCCGGCACCAACATGAAGTCCAACCCCAACGCTTTGATCTCCACTCAGAAGGGTACCATCTTCACCAACGTTGCCCACAACCTGGACGACAACACTGTGTGGTGGGAAGGCCTGGACAAGAATCCGCCTGAGAACGCTCTGGATTGGACCGGCGAGCCCTGGAATGGCAAGACCTCCGATAAGAAGGGCGCTCATCCCAACAGCCGCTTCACCGCTCCTGCCAAGAACTGCCCCTGCATCAGCGCTGAGTTCGACAAGGGCGAGGGTGTGCCGATTTCCGCCATCATCTTCGGCGGCCGCCGCGCTCAGACCACTCCCCTGGTGTATCAGTCCCGCGACTGGAACAACGGTGTGTTCGTAGGCTCCATCATGGCTTCTGAGACCACTGCTGCCGCTACCGGCGCTGTGGGCGTGGTCCGTCGTGATCCCATGGCCATGCTGCCCTTCTGCGGCTACCATATGGGCGACTACTTCAAGCACTGGTTCGAGATGGGCGAGAAGCTGGGCGAGAACGCTCCCAAGATCTTCAACGTCAACTGGTTCCGTCTGGATTCCGAAGGCCACTTCCTGTGGCCCGGTTTCGGCGACAACTTCCGCGTGCTGGAGTGGATCCTCAAGCGCTGCGAGGGCAAGGTGGACGCCAAGGAAACCGCTATCGGCTATGTGCCCTATGCTGAGGACATCAACCTGGAAGGCATTGAGGACTTCTCCATCGAAACCTTGAAGACCATCCTGGAAGTGGACAAGGCTGCTTGGGCCAAGGAAGCCGAGGGCATCGAAGAGTTCTACAAGCAGTTTGGCGACAAGCTGCCTGAGGAGCTGAAGAACCAGCTGGCCACTCTGAAGCAGAAGTGCGCTGAGTAAGTTCTCCTTTGTTCGTCTGAAATTTCAACCTCTCTTTATAAAAAAGGCGGCAGCCGGGGTGCACCCGGTTGCCGCTTTTTGAGGAAAGGGCCCCTGCCGACTTGGCAGGGGCCCTTTTTTGCTGTTCCAAAGACGCAACAGCGTCCAGGAAATCCAAACGTGGAAAGGATGTATTATAAGACTTTGGAGAGAAATTCTTTCAAACGGGGATTCTGGGGATGGGTGAAGAAGGTTTCCGGGTCGTTTTGCTCGGCAATGACGCCCTCGTCCATGAAGAGCACCCGGGTGGCTACAGAGCGGGCAAAGCCCATCTCGTGGGTGACCACCACCATGGTCATGCCTTCTTCCGCCAGCTCCCGCATGATCTCCAGCACTTCTCCCACCATTTCAGGGTCCAGGGCAGAAGTGGGCTCGTCAAAGAGCATCACGTCCGGATTCATGGCCAGGGCCCGAGCAATGGCGATTCGCTGCTGCTGACCGCCGGAAAGCTGCTTGGGGTAAGCGCTGGCCTTGTCCGGCAGACCTACCCGTTCCAGAAGCTCCAGGGCCTTTTTATCGGCCTCATCCTTGGTCATCAGCTTCAGTTTCACGGGGGCCAGGGTGATGTTCTGCTTTACGGTCATGTGGGGGAACAGGTTGAACTGCTGGAACACCATGCCCATTCGCGCCCGAAGCTTGTTGATATCGTTTTTGGGATCGGTGATGTCCACGCCCTCAAAGGTAATGGTGCCGCTGGTGGGCTCCTCCAACAGGTTCAGGCAGCGCAGGAAGGTGGATTTGCCGGAGCCGGAAGGCCCGATGATGGCCACCTTTTCCCCTTTGGAAATATGTTCATTGATCCCCTTGAGGACCATATGTCCCCCAAAGGATTTTTCCAGATTTTTAACGTCGATCACTTGCACGCAGCCTCCTTTCCAGTTTGCCTTGCAGCCAAGTGAAGATCAGAACCAGGACCAGGTACATGGCGGCGGTGATCAGATAGGGCCACATGGCCTCGTAGGTGCGGGATACAATGGCCTGGGCAAAGTAGACAATCTCCTTGCCGGCCACCACGGAGATCAGGGAGGTGTCCTTCAGCAAGGTGATAAACTCGTTGCCCAAGGCGGGGAGAATGGCCTTAAAGGCCTGGGGCACCACAATATAGCGCATAGTGTCCAGGTATCCCAGTCCCAAGGACCGTCCGGCTTCCATCTGACCGGGATCCAGGCTCATGAGGCCTCCTCGAATGATTTCCGCCACATAGGCGCCAGAGTTGATGCCCAAGGACAGAGCACCTACCAACGTAAAGTTACGGCTGGATTTAAAGACCACAAATCCCATGATCAACAGCTGTACCATCATAGGGGTGCCCCGGATGACGGTGACATAGATCTTGCAGATCAGGTTCAGTACAGCCAGGACAGGATTGTGGCGGCCTTTGCGCTGCTGGTCGTGACCGGTGCGGATCACGGCCACCAGAACGCCCAGCACCACGCCGATGCGCTCTTTAATAGATTGTTCCTCCTCCCGGAAGGA
>UQQZ01000071.1 GCA_900543305.1 uncultured Oscillospiraceae bacterium | reverse complement strand
TTGCCCCGGAAGCGCCGGTAGGCCCTGTGGGACCGGTGGGGCCCGTAGGTCCCGTAGCCCCGGTGGGACCAGCAGGTCCGGTGGGGCCTTGAGGAATGGTGAAATCCAAAATGGCGTTTTGGGCGGTGCCGGCGTTGCTCACTTCCGCATCCGTGCCCGGATTGCCCGTGGAAACGGTCCCCACTTCCACAGTGGCAGCGGTTCCGTTTGCGCCAGTTCCTCCTGTCGCTCCGGTGGCTCCCGTTGCGCCGGTAGCCCCAGTAGCTCCCGTGGGCCCGGTGGGACCGGCAGGGCCGGTAGCTCCCGCAGTTCCGGTAGCTCCGGTAGCGCCTGCAGCGCCAGTGGCACCTGTGGGTCCTGTAGGTCCGGTGGGGCCGGCAGGGCCCGTGACTCCGGGAAGTCCCTGGAGTCCTTGAACCCCTTGAGGTCCGGTGGGACCCATGGGGCCTTGTGGCCCTTGGGGACCCTGGAGCCCTTGGACCCCTTGGGGGCCGGTGGGGCCTGTGGCACCGGTTTTTCCGGGGAAGCCCTGGGGACCCATGGGACCCTGAGGGCCTTGGGGACCGGGAACCGGGCAGCAGCAGGGAGGCTGATGGCAAGGATCGCAGCGGCCGTCATTGGGCCGATAGATATTCATAAGCGAAAAACCTCTCCTTCATGTGTGAAATTTTCCAGTGAGAGAGAAAACCCTCCATTGCCAGGATATGCGGACAGGCCGAAAGGGTGCACGTCCCCGGGAAAAAAGGGGCGCCGGGAGAAAATTGTGTAGATTGTCCAAAGGGAGTTTATAAAAATCGAGAATGAATCTTGTTTTCTGGGAAATCCCACTGAAAAAGGAAAGGAATTCTTGAGATTCTCTACGAAGGAACGCTGAAAATCAAAAATGCCCTTATTTGCAGCGGGGTGGGTATGATACACTAATAAGTGGAAAAAGTGGATGGAACTTGAGAGAAGGAGGGCCATTATGCCGAAGAATAAGAGAGAAAGTTTGATTTACACGGTTTTGATGTGTTTTGTGATGGTGCTCTGGATGAGCATTTACAATGTGGCCATGCAGCAGGGAAAGCTGAGCTTTCAAGTGGTACAGGAAGCCTGGCTGGGATTCCCCATTGCCTATGTGTTTGCCATGTGCTGTGACTGGTTTGTGGTATCCAAGCTGGCCAAGGGATTTGCCTTCCGTTTCCTGGTAAAGCCCGGAGTGACCAGCCCCTTGAAGACGGTGATTGCGGTATCCTGCTGTATGGTGGTGCCCATGGTGCTGATCATGTCCCTGTACGGTGCGGTGGAAGCCTGTGTTCACACGGGGGCCTGGAGCATGGTGCCCGTGATCTGGCTGGGGAATATTCCCAGAAACTTTATCATGGCCTTGCCCTATCAGCTGTTGATTGCGGGACCTGTAGTGCGGTTTATTTTCCGCAAGGCATTCCCCGAGGGAAGCGTCCTGGCCTGAGCGAAAAAGCTTCGGTCCAACAGGCATGGAAAGAAAAGGTTTCGGGGCCCACTGCCCCGGAAAAAGAGAAGACCGGCATCTTGGGAGGACCCCAAAGGTGCCGGCCTTTTTATGCTGTTTTACGTTTCTCCCAAATATTCTTCCAGGCAGACCTGGGATTCCATGATCTCCCGGGCGGCCTGAGTTCCCACATACCGGTAATGCCAGGGCTCGTAGCCCACGCCGGTGATTTCCACCTTGTCCTGGGGATACCGGAGAATAAACCCATATTCCCAGCAATGGGCCATAAGCCACTGCTGTTCCGGGGTATTTTCCTGGGTTTCCTCCAGAATCTGGTAGTCGCTGGCCACAATGTCCACCGCCAGTCCCAGCTGATGCTCGCTGGCGCCTGGAGGCACCACCCACCGGGAAGCCTCCGTTTCCGCTTCCTCCGGGGAGTAACCTTCCTCCAGGCAGCTTTGAAGCTTTTCCTGGTGGAGGGTGTCCTGATCTTCCCAGGTGCGGAAGGAGGAACAGATCACCGGGGACAGACCCTGCTCCTCCATAGCTTGGAGCATGGCTTCCAGGCTGGAGGCCGCCCGGCTGTCAAATTGCCCTCCTTCCACAGAGGTAAGCTCTACCTGAAACGTTTCCGGCAGCAAATGGGTTTTGTTGACCAGACGCAGGTTCCAAGGCTGTTCCTCCACGACTTCCGACTGGGGCGAGGAGGTGGGATCCGGCTCCGGAGAGGGCGTAGGGGTAGCCTTGGGGCTGGGAGTGGAGCTTACGGTGATGGCGCTGGAAAGGGAGGAGCCAGAGGGCTTTTCCGATTCCTGGGGCGTTTTTCCCCAAACAGCCGGACTCCAGTGGAAAGCCACCATGGCCAGCAAGAGCACGCAGAAAAAACCCAGCAGTAAGGCGGATCCGGATCCCGGAGGCAAATTGGGTCCGGATTTCCGGTGAGAAGGTTGTTTGTCAACTGGATGCATTGGAATTCCCCCTTTGGATGGTACAAAAAAACGAGGCGAAGGGTCACAGCATTTTCTCAGGGAAAAAGGGCCGTTTCCCCCGGCGAACGGCACCTTTTCAGGGTGACGGATCAATCCCCATAACGGGTGATACACTCCACCTCATCCTGGTAGTATGCCAATTCCTCCCAGGAGATAAACCGGTCCCAGGAAATCAGGCAATGCTCGTAATCCTTGTTGCACTCCACCACGGTAATGCCGGTGTCGTCCACCGTGAGCACGTCGAAAGAGTGCTCTGTCCAGATCAGCCGGACGCTGTCTCCGGGCCGAAGCTGATAGATATCGGTGAAGGTCTCCACAGGGGCGTCCTCCCCGAAAACCAGGTCACTGAGCAGGGAGGCAAACCCCAGGCATTGAATCATGGGGGTGTACTGGGGGAACAGGTCTTGAATTCCTCCGGAATGGCTGTTGCAATAGGTGTCGCCGTAGACGTCGTGGTCACAGGGGGTGTCGGTCACGGTGAATTCATCCCACTGGTCCAGGCCCATGTGATTCCAATAGGCGCCGTCGGGAAACACCTCCCGAAGGGAGTTGAGCTGTTCCAAAACCTTTTCTTCGGTAAGTTCCCCGGTGACTTCGGATGCCTCCAAATTGGCCGGTGCCATGGCGTACTCATCCATGGAAAACACCTGGGAGGCTTCGGATTCCAAAAGCTCTTGGTCCGAGGAGGTTCCCTCCGCCAGGGAAGAAACGTCGTCAGATTGGGAAAGGGTGCTGGTATGGGAAAGGGAACTGGTGTCTTTGTTCCCGGCAGCGGTGCCGGTTTTCGTTAAGACCAGTACCAGCAGCAGGATCAATCCGCAGCAAACTCCCAAAAACGCTGCCAAAAGCAGGGGAAAAGACTGATTCGGACGGGTAGAGGTGCGCCGTTTGCGGGTGGAGCGGGAAGTGCGGCGCACAGATGGTCGATCCGGTTGTTTCAAAAGGATTCCCCCTTGAGTGAAAATGAATCGCACACTGGGGACCCATGAAAGGTCGGTAGCGTGTGGATCTCACTTGTTAGACGCGGCCTCAGACAGTTTCGTGAGATCAAAGCGGGAAAAAAGTCGAAAATAGAAAAAATTTAGCAGCGGGTGGTCATAATATCCAGAATTTCCCGGTCAGTTTCCCGCATGCCCTCGGTAGCCAGGAGACCGATATTCCGGATGGTTTCCTCCACGCCTTTGGAGACGATGCCGTCACCGCCCCGGAACTGCTGGCCTTCCCGATACATGTAAAAGCCCAGCAGGCCCGCGTCCACAGCGGAGGCAATCTTGGCGGCGCAGGAGGCCTTGGCCCCGTCGCAGACAATGCCGGACACCACTGCCAGGGAGTTGACAATGGTGTGGGACACGTCACGGAGAAGCTCCTTGGGTTCCTTTTTCCAGCCGTACAGGTAGGCGATGCCCGCCCCGCTGCCGCAGCCTGCGCTGACGGCGCCGCAGTAGGCAGAGAGCCGGCCGATTTCCGACTTCAGGTGGATGGTGATCAAATCGGACACCAGCAGGGCACGGTACAGAGTTTCCCGGGAAACCCCCAGCTCCTTGGCATACTCAATCACCGGCAGGGAGGCGGTGAGACCCTGGTTGCCGCTGCCGGACACGATGACCACAGGCAGGCCGCAGCCGTTCATCCGGGCGTCGGAACCGGCAGCCGCCATGGCTTTGGCACGGATTTTCACGTCGCTGCCGTAAGTGGAAAGCAGGACCCGGCCGATGTTGGCCCCATAGTGGCCCCGAAGGCCTTCCTCTGCAATGGCGGTGTTGTAGCGGATCTGTCTGCCAATGCATTCTTCCACGTCTTCCAGGTTCACTTCCCGGACAAATTCCAAAATTCCTTCCACGGAGAGGACAGATTTGTCCGTCAGCCCCTCTTCCTGAGCGGCCTGGGCTTCCACCTCTTTGAGGACCTGGCCGTTTTTCTCAATGCGCACAATGTTGGTGTGGTAGTTGACGATCCGTACCAGGGCGGATTCTTCTCCCGCCCATGCCCGCAGAATGATGTCAAACACAAAGGGGGACTTGGACAAGGTCACGTCAATGGGGGTTTTCTCCAGATATTCCCGGGTAGCCTGCTGTTCCGGCTCCCCCATTCTGGAGAGGACTTCCAGCTGCAAAGCGGGATCGCCCGCCGCCATGCCGGCTGCCGCTGCGGCGGGGATGCCCCGCAGGCCGCCGGTGCCCGGCACAAAGACGCTTTTCACGTTTTTGATAATGTTGCCGCTGGCTTCCACTTCCATGCGCTCCGCCAGGCAGCCCAGGGTTTCCCGGGCCACGGCAGCTGCGTAGGCGATGGCGATGGGTTCGGTGCAGCCCATGGCGGGCACCAGTTCTTCTTTCAGAATATTCACATAATCCCGATACGTTGTCTGTTCCATCCAGGTTCACTCCAAATCCTATTTTCAAGTGTTCTGCTTCCCTGAGGGGCCTTCCGAAAATTTGCTCAGTGGTTTGCCTGTTCCAAAAGCCCTGGCAGCTGAGAGATCCGGCTGATCTGGGCCATGCCGGGCGGGCAAGATGCCGCCCCGGGCTTTGCGGTGATGAGTACAGGCTGGATTCCCGCTGCCTGAGCGCCCCGAAGATTGCCCACCCCGTCGTCCACAAATACCGTTTCCTCCGCAGGCAGCCCCAATTTTTCCAGGGCATCCCGGTACAGGGTGGGATGGGGCTTGTACACTCCCAGCTGGTAGCTGAAGGTCAGGGTATCGAAATAGGGAAGCAGGCCGAAATGTTCCAACACCGGCACGATGGAGGGCCAGGTGTCGGAAATAACCCCAATTGCATAGGGACCCCGGAGAGCCTCCAGGGCTTCCAGGGTGTCAGGGAAAAGACCGTAATTTTCCAGGTTGTACACTTTGTCCCGGGCCACGGCTTCCAGAGCTGTGTTGTCCAACCCCAGTTCCGGCAAGGCCTGGGAAAGCATGGTGTAGTAGTGGAGAAACTGGTCATACTCCTCCTCCATGGTTTCCATCCGGTGATGGGCGGACAGATAGGCGTCCCCCTGGGCCATGGCTGCCTGGACCCGTTCCCGGGGCAAAGCCTCCAGGGCTTCCCGGGAGAAATACCGGCGGGCAAAGGGGGAAAACATCCAATCCCCGCTGGTGGGGGTCAACAGAGTCCACCCCAAATCCAGAAACACGCCTGTGACAGGTTTCGACAAAGTGTGCATAAAGATTCCCTTCTTTCCCGAAAAAATACCGGCCGCTGGGACTATTTTCCCACGGCGGCCGGTATTTGTCAATGAAGGGAGGAGAGGCTCCCGGAGTTTTTTTACTGGAATTGGGAGTTATAGAGGGAGGCATAGAAGCCGTTTCGGGCCATCAGCTCCCCATGGGTGCCCTGTTCCACGATGTCCCCGTCCCGCACCACCAAAATGCGGTCGGCGTTTTGAATGGTGGACAGCCGGTGGGCAATGACGAAGCAGGTCTTGTCCTTCATCAGCTCCCGCATGGCTGCCTGGATCTGGATTTCCGTTCGGGTATCCACATTGGAAGTGGCCTCGTCCAGAATCAGCATTTTGGCGTCCAGAAGCATGGCCCGGGCAATGGTGAGAAGCTGTTTCTGGCCCTGGGAGATGTTCATGCCGTTTTCGTCCAGGACGGTATCGTAGCCCTTGGGAAGGCCCATGATGTACCGGTGGATTCTGGCGGCCTTGGCGGCTTTCTGAACGTCTTCCAGACGGGCGTCCTTCTTGCCGTAGGCCAGGTTTTCGAAGATAGTGCCCGTAAAGAGCCAGGTGTCCTGCAGGACCATGGCGTAGGAAAGCCGCAGGCTTTTCCGGGTGATCTGCCGGATATCCCGGTGATCTAAGGTAATGGAACCGGAATCCGGATCATAGAAACGCATGAGCAGGTTGATCAACGTGGTTTTTCCGGCGCCGGTGGGACCCACAATGGCAGTAAGGCTGCCGGGCGGGGCGGAAAAGCTCAGATCGTGAATGATGGTTTTTCCGGGATCGTAGCCGAACCGCACATGATCCATGGCCACGTCCCCTTTCACATGGTCTACAGCCACAGCGTTGGGGGCGTCCGCAGGTTCCGGTTCTTCGTCGATCAGGCGGAAAACCCGCTCGGCGGCAGCGCAGGCGGATTGCAGTTCGCTTATGATGTTGGCCACCTCGTTGATGGGGCCGGAAAATTTCCGGGAATAGAGCACGAAAGAGGACAGATCCCCGATGGAAAGGTGACCCCACAGAAACAGGATGGCTCCGAAGATGCTCACAAAGGCCAGAGACAGGTTGTTGATAAAGTTCACGGAAGGGCCGGTCATGCCGCCGTAGTAGTCGGCGTTGTAGTAGGCGTCCACCGCGGCGTCATTGCGCTTGTCAAACCGGGAGACCATGGTGTCTTCCTGGTGGTAGGCCTTGGTGGTTTTCTGGCCGGTGATGATCTCCTCCACAAAGCCGTTGAGTTCTCCCAGCTTGACAGACCGCTGGTGAAACAGGGGCCGGACTTTTTTGGTCATGTACCGGGTAAAGCCGATGGACATGGGGATGGTGATGGCGAATACCAACACCAGTACCGGGGAAATGACGATCATCATGATCAAAGAACCCAGCACGGTGATTACGCTGGCGGCGATTTGCAGCAGGTCGTTGGAAAGGGAAGCGTTTACAGTGTCAATGTCGTAGGAAATGCGGCTGACAATGTCGCCGGTTTGGTGGCCGTCAAAGTAGCGCACAGGCAGCTGAGTGAGCCGGTCAAATACCTGCTGCCGCATCTGAAATACGATCCGCTGGCTCAGCTGGATCATGAGGATGGACAAAATATAGGATAGCAGGGAGGAGATGGCGTAGAAGATGACCATCAAAATGCAGTAAAAAATCACCTTCTGGAAATCTGCACCGCCCGGTTCCAGGCCGATGGCGTCAATGGCCTTGCCGGAGAGCATGGGCCCCAACAGAGCCAGATAGTTGCTGGAGATGGTCAGGAGAACCGCCGCCAGTGCCATCCATTTGTGGGCATAGATGTAAGTCCAAAGCCGCAGCAGGACCTTTTTTCGGTCCTTGGGTTTTTCAATGGGACCTCTGGGACCTCTGGCCATTTAAACCACCTCCTTTTCCGCGTGGACAGGTTCGGTATTTTCTACCGGTTTTTCCGTCCTGGTGCCGGGAGTTTCTTCCCCGGCAAGGTTTCCCTGTCCCATCTGGGAGTGGGCGATCTCCTGGTAGACCGGGCAAGTTTTCAGCAGATGCTGGTGATCTCCGTAACCCAGTTCTCGTCCCTCTTCCAGAACCAAAATGTGGTCTGCGTGGAGAATGGAGCTGACCCGCTGGGCGATGACAATGGTGGTGACTCCCTGATATTCCTCTCGAAGGGCCTTTCGCAAAGCGGCATCGGTGCGGTAGTCCAAGGCGGAGGAGGAGTCGTCCAGAATGAGGATTTCCGGAGAACCGGCCAGAGCTCGGGCCACCAGAACCCGTTGTTTCTGACCGCCGCTGAGATTGGTGCCCTTGGCGGTGAGCATATGCTGCAATCCGTCTGGCAGCTGGGAGATAAACTCCATGGCCTGGGCGCACCGGGCGGCCTTTTCGATTTCCTCAGGCGGCAGGTGCCGGCCAAAGTCGATATTTTCGTAGATGGTGTCCGCGAAGAGCACGTCATTTTGGAACACCACCCCAAATTTCTGATGGAGCTCATCCAAGGGGATGGAGGAAAGGGTACGCCCTCCCAAGGTGATTTCCCCGCGATCCACGTCGTATAGGCGCATCAAAAGGGCCATCAAGGTGGATTTGCCGCAGCCGGTGGCGCCGATGATGCCCAAGGTTTCTCCGGGTTTCAGGCGGAAGCTGATATCTTCCACACTGGGTTCCGCTTTTCCGTAGGAGAAGGAGACGTGGTCAAAAACCACATGGTACGGGGAAGGCTCCTTGGAAGCGGGGGTGACCTTCAAATCTTCGGGGGTTTCCAGGACTTCCTGAATTCGGGCGCCGGAGGCGGTGCCCTTGGAATACATGACGAAAATCCGGGTGATGGCCATCATGGCGTTGAGGATAATGGTAAAGTAGCTCAAAAAGGCAATGATTTTTCCGGCCTGGGTCAAACCTGCGTTGACCCGATAGGCGCCCACCACGATGACCAAAGTGAGGCCCAGGTTCAGAAGCAGGTTCATCATGGGGTTGGTCAAAGCCATGGTGATGCCGGCTTTTTTCTCTCGCCGGACCAATTCCCCGTTGACGCCTGCAAAGCGTTCCCGTTCATAATCGGTTTTGGACAGGGCCTTGATGACCCGGATTCCGGCGATATTTTCCCGGACGGTACGCACCATGGCGTCCACGCCCTGTTGCAGCTGCACATACAGAGGAATGCCCCGTTTGGAGACGCTGTACACCAGCAGTGCCAGGAAGGGCAAGGTGCAAACCAGAACCAGTGTGAGCACCGGGTCCAGGGTGAGGGTGATGAGAATTCCGCCCAATAGCAGAATGGGGGCCCGGACGCCCATCCGCTGCATCATGCCGATCATCTGATGGACGTTATAGGTATCGCTGGTCAAACGGGATTCCAGAGAGGGGATGGAATACTCGTCGATCTGGGAGCAGGAAAGGTACGAAATTTTGCGGAAAAGATCGTGGCGCAGTGCTTGGGTGGTGTGCTGGGCCACCCAGGCGGCCATACGGTTTGCCACAATGTTGGTGACCAAAGCCAGGATGGCGGCCACGATCATAGCGCCGCCCCACAGGAGAATCAACCCCATATCCCGCATGGGGACAATGTCGTCCACCATATAGGAGAGAATCCAGGGCAGCAGCAATTCCATTACGGCGCCAATGAACTTGATGAAGATCCCCAGGCTCATGCGGGGGACAAAAGGCTTGATATAGTGCAGAATCACCTTCATGGCAAACTTCCTTTCACAACTTCTCCCAGCGGTCCACTACCGCTTTCATACAGTGCGTTTTGTCCTCTCCAGCATATCATAAATTAGTTGAAAATGCAACTACTTACCTTTCTGAAGAAAGGTAAGCCAAAGACTTTTCCTTCGCGAAGTTTTTTGGGTGGGGATTGGTTACCCAGTGGCCGCGGGGGGTGAAGTTGGGGTAAGGTGTCCTTTTTTCTCTGAAGAAAGGTAAGCCAAAGACTTTTCCTTCGCGAAGTTTTTTGGGTGGGGACTCGTTACCCAGTGGCCGCGTGGTGTGAAGTTGGGATAAGGGGGCCCTTTTTTTCTTAGGAAAGGGAGGCCAAAGGCTTTTCCTCCGCGAAGTTTTTGGGCAGGGATTGGTTACCCAGTGGTCGCGGGAGTTAAGTTGGGATAAGGTGCCCTTTTTCTCTGAGGAAAGGGAGGCCAAAGACTTTTCCTCTGCGGAGTTTTTTGGGTGAGGACTGGTTGCTGGGGGGCCCGGAAAAAAAAAAAGAGGGCGGTTAACCGTCCTCTTTCTGGTTGGGTTGATTGGGAGAAACATCCTTCGGAGAGTTCTGTTGTTTTTCCTGTTCATACTCTCGCAGGGCCTGTTTGATAGCGGCCTTCACAGTGTAGAACAGGGCGCAGAAAAACAGTATGGCCAGCAAAACCAGCCAGACAATCTCATCCATCAGAAGGGATCCTCCTTTGGCTCCCAAGCCATTTTTTACACGTTAAACCGGAACAGAACAATATCTCCATCCTGCATGACGTAATCTTTTCCCTCGCTGCGGACCAGGCCCTTTTCCTTGGCCACGGTCATGGAACCGCATTCCATCAGCTGGTCAAAGCCGATGACTTCGGCGCGGATAAAGCCTCGTTCGAAGTCGGAGTGAATCTTACCGGCGGCCTGGGGCGCCTTGGTGCCCTTCTTGATGGTCCAAGCCCGGACCTCGGGTTTGCCGGCGGTCAGGTAGGAGATGAGTCCCAGCAAGGAGTAGCATGCGGTAATGAGCCGGTCCAGTCCGGATTCTTCCAGGCCCATGTCGTTGAGGAACAATTCTTTTTCCTCTCGGTCCATGCCGGAGATTTCCGCTTCAATTTCCGCGCAGATGGGCAGCACAGCGGCGTGTTCCGCTTTGGCAAATTCCTGGACCACCTGGAAATACTTGTTGTTTTCCACGCCGCCCCGGAAATCGTCCTCACTCATGTTGGCGGCGAAGATGATGGGCTTGTTGGTCAGCAGGGACACGGTGGAGAGAATTTCCGCTTCTTCCTCGGTGCATTCCACACTGCGGGCGGACTTCCCTTCTTCCAGTGCCTGATGGACCCGCTCCAGAAAGTCCAACTCGGTCTGATATTTTTTGTCGGCCTTGAGCATTTTCTTGGTTTTGTCAATACGCCGGTCCAGCACCTCAATGTCGGAGAGGATCAATTCCAGGTCGATGGTTTCGATATCCCGTCGGGGATCGATGCTGCCTTCCACATGGATGATGTCGTCATTTTCGAAGCAGCGCACCACATGGACGATGGCGTCCACTTCCCGGATGTTGGAGAGGAACTTGTTGCCCAGGCCTTCACCCTTGGAAGCGCCCTTGACCAGGCCGGCGATGTCCACGAATTCAATGGTGGCGGGGGTAAATTTTTCCGGCTCATACATTTCGGCCAGCTTGTCCAGTCGTTTATCCGGCACGGAGACCACGCCCACGTTGGGCTCGATGGTGCAGAAGGGATAGTTGGCCGACTGGGCGCCGGCGTTGGTGATGGCGTTGAACAAAGTGCTCTTGCCCACATTGGGCAGGCCCACAATTCCTAATTTCATTTTATCTTATACCTATCCGGAAACCCTTGATTTACAAGGCTTTCTGCCTTTCTCTAAATTTTGTCTACGCCCTTTTTACGCCCTTTTTTCATATCAGGCTGGCGTAGCTTGTTCAAATTGGCGGACGGCTTTTATCATAGATTCGTCTGTCACATGAACATATCTGTCCATTGTTGTTTTGATACTCGCGTGTCCTAAAAGCTGCTGCAAGACCTTTGGCTGTACGCCGCGCTCGATTGCGCGTGTGGCGTAGGTATGTCGCAGAGCGTGCATACAAAAACGCTTGATACCAGCTTCATCACACAACTTGTATAGGTGGGTATCATAGGAACTGTTTTTCGCCGGTTCCCCGGTTCGCCAGTTTACGAACACCAGATCACGCATGACAAGGCATTTCTTTTCTCCTGTTCGGCTGTCCGTGTACTCCAAAACCTGTGACAGTACATCAGACTCCTTTCGGCTGTTCCGTTCATCGTAACAGCTTTTAAGAACGGAGTATGCCATATCCGTAAGCGGAATTGTGCGATAGCTTTTCTTCGTTTTTGGTGGACCAGCTCGCCAATAGCCTTGACTGTGCCGATACTCTAAACTTTTGCTGATCGTCAGGGTGTGTTTCTTCCAATTTATAGCGTCCCATGTCAGACCAATCAATTCAGCCGTTCTTAATCCTGTTTCAAGCAGTAACACATACTGCCTGTAATTATGAGAACGTTTTGCCACTTCGAGGAATTTTTCTTGTTCCTCAACGGTTAAGTATTTAATATCATCTACCGCCCGAACAGGTTTTGTGTAACGAACACCGTTCATGGGGTGCTTTCCGATGATGTCATTCATAACCGCCGATTTGAACATGGTTCCCATCGTGATATAAGTCTGCCGGATTGTAGAGCCTGCGTAGGTGGTTTCCATTCGATTGAGAACAGCTTTACAGTGCATGGGCTTTACATCGCCTATACACATGGTTCCCAACACCGGCTGAATATTCCATTTGTACCGCTCTCGATAATTGCGTTTGGTATTCGGAGCAAGATCACAAACAATATTTTCAATCCAGTAATTAAACCACTTGTCAACTGTCATATCGGGGGAAGTGACGATCAAGTTATGTCGTTCTTCGTACCTTGCGTCAGCAAGCCAGTTTTTCGCTTCTGGCAGCGTATCGAAATACTTTTCTTTGCGCTTGCCATCTTTTGCATAAAATCTTGCGGAGTATAAACCATCCTTTCTTTGATAAATGCCTTTGCCGCATTCTTTACCTTTTAAGTTTTTTCCCATCAGTACGGACTCCCTTCAACAAAAAAGAGTCCAACGCGACTATAAAGTATAGCACAAAGACTCTGTTTTTTCAATCATATACGGAACAATCTCAACCAATAAGCGGCAAAAAATTAGATTGTAATTTCTCGGCGGATATATTCTTCAAATTCTCGGCGTTTGACGAGTTTTCGCGTCCCAACATACAAAACGAAAGGACAGTTGGGCTGCCGCAGCATAGAGTCAATTTTGTTGATCCCGATATTGCTATATTCGGCAGCTTCCTTAATGGTTAGTGTCATTTTTAGATGAATAGGAACCCGATTTTCTTCTTTTCGATTAAATCCGGCTGCTTCATCTTCGGTTATTGTTACCCCTTTACTTTTTGATGTAAAAGGGAATTGCATTTCGTTTGATTTACTCATAAACTTAATTCCCCTTTCTTTGATCTGAATAAAAAGGAAATGGGCTTTTCATCGGGCGGCTGCCGGCAACAGCTCCACGGGAGTTTCACCCCGTCCCATGCTTGTGGGTGCGCCGCGCAATGCTTTGAGGGCGTTCAACGCGGGAGTATCATTGTCCTACCTGTACGGTCGTCGCCCGCAAGCTGCCACGCTTGCTTTGCGGCGCGGTGTTGTTCGCTCTGCTTTTCCCCTACGGGAAAAAGCGGTCAGGACGCGCCGGGTCGTCCGGGTCAATGTCGTGCATGGTGGCGTGGGATATTTCATGGATTGCCGATTTGATATTCTGCAATTCACTCATACCCTCATTGATTGCGATACGGTTTTCCTCATAGTAGCAGCGTCCCTTTGCGCCGCCGCTTAATACTTCAAAGCCCATAGAAAAGGGGGAAGTCCGTTCAAGGGCGGCAAAGAAGTCCTGGTACTGCTCCACGTCGCCCGTCAGATCGGAAACAGAAAGGGCGGGCAGCTCCTTTCCCTCGGTCTGGGACACATCAAAGACAGATACCACCTTATAGGCGGGTATGGTAATTTCCTGCGTTTCCATAACAGGCTTCCCGTCCGCGCCGATCATGGGCTTTTGTGTGTCGGGGTCGATTTTCTCCCGTTCTTTCTTGACTTTATACGGGGCGGGGGCAAGTATTTTGATTGCCTTTTCTCCGGGCTTTACATGGCGGTCAAACTCCTTTTCCCATTGACGGTAGCCTTTTACAAGACTGCCGCCCTGCATGGCAATCAAGATTGTGTTGTTCAGGCTGTAATCGTGAAACTTTGACATGGTACGCAAATATTCTGCATACCGTTCACTTTCAAACACGCCCATAATGCCCTGTTCCAGACGGTCGGTAATCTCTTTCATCTTGTTGGCGGGGTTGTCTGCCGAGAGGATCAACGGAATAAC
>UQQZ01000070.1 GCA_900543305.1 uncultured Oscillospiraceae bacterium | reverse complement strand
CGCAGCAGCCTCGGTTGATATCCGGCCGATGGCTGTAAGGCAGGGAAAACAAATCCATGGCTGTCCCGCAGCATCCGGCACGTTCGTCATCCGCCCCATAGACTACCCGGTCTATATGGGCGTTGATCACCGCACCAGTACACATGGGACATGGCTCCAAAGTCACATAGAGCTCACACCCGGTCAGTCTCCAGGTACCCAGGTTTTGGCAGGCCTGGGCAATGGCTTCCATCTCCGCGTGAGCCAGGGCGTTTTTTCCCGCCTCACGACGATTTCGCCCTTCTCCCAGAATCTGCCCATTCTTGACTACCACAGCTCCTACCGGCACCTCTCCCTGTAAAGCGGCTTCCTGAGCCAATTCCAAGGCCCTGGCCATGAACCGCTCATCAGGCAAAAAAGCAAGTTCCAGTTTCATAGGGCAAGAGAGGACAGGATGGAGTAAGCCACCATCAGCCCTACGACCACCCAGAAGACGGGAGCCCGGACAATTCCCAAGGCACTTTCCGTGGCATCCAGAGGATAGGCTGGGCCATCGTATTGGGGAGACGTGCGGGTCAAGAACATTCCTCGACGGAAAATCGCCAGCAAAACCAGTGAAATCAATCCCAACCCAATGGGAACCAGCATCAACGCAACATCCATGGTGGAGGCCCAACTGCCAAATAAGTAATCTGTATGGCTGCCTATCACCGCAATGGCATTGTTGAGCCCGTGAATCCACACCGTCAACCAGAGGTTATTGGTGCGAGCGTACAAAAATCCAAATACAAGACCTGCTATGACCGCGAACACCGTACTGGACAAATCCAGATGGGCCAGCCCGAAAATCAAAGCCGATGCCACAATGGAAAAGCCAATTCCATAGGGCCGCAAGCTGGACAGAATCACACCTCGGAAGACAAACTCTTCCATAAAGGGAACCAGCACAGCCGTCACCGCCAGTTCCAACAGAATAGCCTCCCAGGATTCCGCTGTGGAAACGTAGCCGCTTCCCCCATTGTATCCGAAGCTGCCAAAGAAATCTCCCACAGCCATAGCCGGATAATTCCCCAACAGCACCAGGGCCAGGCCTCCCAGCACACATAAAACCCCGCCGGTAAACCCCACCCGTTGGAATTTCAAATAGTCAACGGGATCTTTCCGGCGGATCAACAGATAGGCAGCAAAAGGCAGCGCTGTGGACAAGGGAACCATCACACCGGATAGCCACTGGTATCCCATGATGTTGGCAGTCACATCCACCCCCACCAACGCCAGCAGAAAGATTAAAGGTATTTGCCAAAAGAAGGAAAGTCCTACCTGTGCCAGCACCAGCAGACACATCCTATTTACCCCTTGAGACGCCCCTTTGATTCGAGGGTTCTTTCCCCGCTGCAATCCATAGGAAGGCACATAGGCGGGCCCACTATACCAGGCTGATGCCGGTTGGCCTGTATATGGGTAAGAATATCCCACCGCTGCCCCTTGGGGTGAAACGTTTTGGGGATACCCTGCCGCTGCCCCTTGGGACGGGACATTCTGGGGATACCCTGCCATTGGCCCTTGGGGCGGAACATTTTGGGGACACCCTGCCATTGGCCCTTGGGGCGGGACGTTTTGAGGATACCCTGCCGCCGGTCCCTGGGGCGGGACATTCTGGGGATTATAACCGTATGAAATAGCATCCACCTCCCTTGGAAGGATTGATCATAAATTTATCACAGAATCTGACACAGCTTCTGAGAGAAGTCCACCGGATCTTCCAGCGAAATACCTTCAATCAGCAGAGCCTGATCGTAAAGGATCTCTGCGTAGAGTTTCAAGCGATCCTTATCCGAGTCAAACAGGCTGCACAGCTTCTGGAACACAGGATGCTCCCCATTCAGTTCCAGCACCCGCTGAGCTTTGATCTTTTCGCCCACAGGCATGGAGTTGAGCACCTTTTCCATCTCCGTGGTGATGGCGCCATCTGTGGTGATGCATACGGGATGGGATTTCAGCTTGTTGGAAATGCGCACATCCTTTACTTTATCTCCCAGGGATTCCTTCAGGAAAGCCAGCAAATCCTTATTTTGTTCCACCAACTCCTGATTTTTCTCTTTTTCCTCGCTGCTTTCCAGCTCCAGATCATCGGAGGAGATGTTGCGGAATTCCTTGTCGTCGTACTTCATCAGCATCCGTAGGGCAAACTCATCCACGTTGTCGGTGAGGCACAACATTTCATAGCCCTTCTCTTCCAAAGCTTCCGCCTGGGGAAGACCCATAATCCGCTCCGGGGTTTCTCCGCAGCCATAGTAAATATACTTCTGATCTGCCTTCATCCGGGACACATATTCTTTCAACGTCACGGGCTTTTTCTCCGTGGAGGAGTAGAACAGCACCAAATCTTTCAGTTCGTCTTTCTTGGCACCATAGTTTTCATACATGCCATATTTCAGCTGGAGACCAAAGTTCTTAAAGAATTCCTCGTACTTCTCCCGATCGTTGTTCAGCATGGACAACAGCTCCGAAGAGATCTTCTTTTCCAGCCGGCTGGCAATCAGCTTCAACTGACGGTCATGCTGCAGCATTTCCCGGGAAATGTTCAGCGACAGGTCCTGGGAATCCACCAGGCCCTTTACAAAGCTGAAACAATCCGGCAGCAGATCGGCGCACTTCTCCATGATCAGCACACCGCTGGCGTACAGCTGCAGTCCCTTCTCATACTCCCGAGTGTAGTAGTCCATGGGTGCAGTCTTGGGGATAAACAGCAGAGCCGTGTAGGTGGCTGCGCCTTCGGTAGAGGTACGAATCACCTTGAGAGGATCCTGCCAGTCAAAGAATTTTTCCTTGTAAAAGGAGCCCAATTCCTCATCGGTCACTTCCGAGCGGGATTTCTTCCAGATCGGTGTCATACTGTTGAGTGTTTCCGTTTCAAAATACGTCTCATATTCCGGATCTTTTCCATCCACTCCGGTGCCTTCCTGTACCTTGGTGTGCTGCACCTCCATGCGGATGGGATAACGGATATAGTCAGAGTACTTTTTCACCAACTGCTGAATCCGGAATTGATCCAGAAATTCGCTGTACTTTTCGTCCTCGGTGTCCTCTTTCAGATGGAGAGTAATGGTGGTGCCACGGTCTGCTTTGGTACCGGGGGTGATTTCATATCCCGCCAAACCTTCCGACTCCCAGTGCCAGGCTTCTTCCTCGCCAAAAGCACGGGTATCCACGGTGACCCGATCACTGACCATGAACGCAGAATAGAATCCCACGCCAAATTGGCCGATGATGTCCACCTCATCCTTTTTCTCCGCTTCTTCCTTGAACTGAAGAGAACCGCTCCGAGCGATGACACCCAGATTGTTGTCCAACTCTTCCTGGGTCATGCCGATGCCGTTATCGGTAATGGACAGAGTGCGGGCTTCCTTATCCACATCTAAACGGATGAAGAAATCTTCCCGGGACAATCCGGTAGCGCCGTCTTCCAGAGTTCGATAATACAACTTGTCAATGGCGTCGCTGGCGTTGGAAATCAACTCCCGCAGGAAAATTTCCTTGTGGGTATAAATAGAGTTGATCATCAAGTCCAAGAGACGCTTGGATTCTGCCTGAAATTCTTTCATTGCCATACTTTCAGTTACTTCCTTTCGATATTAAACAGACAGCCCAAGGGCTGTGAGCAACCA
Organism: uncultured Oscillospiraceae bacterium; assembly: GCA_900543305.1. Classification (GTDB taxonomy): domain Bacteria; phylum Bacillota; class Clostridia; order Oscillospirales; family Acutalibacteraceae; genus Acutalibacter. Next base: position 10,117 of record UQQZ01000070.1, on the reverse strand, counting down.
ATTGACGCCGGGAAACAGCTTTTCGCTTCTCGGCCGATTGTGGGAACACATGTTTTCCTTTTGGCATTTCCCATGAAGGCAGCTTTTTACAATTTATTCGCCGCCACCAGCAGCATCATAGGCCTGCGCAGTTCATCCTTCATTCCGGGCTGATCCATCATCCGTTCCGGAGGCTGAGGTTCTACTACACGGCGCAGAGAAAAGCCGTGGGTCAGCAAAGTGTCCAGATAGGTTGTGAGAGTGCGGTGGTATTTCACCACAGTTTCCCCCAAGAAAGTGGCCTTACGCTCGCCCTCGCAGAAATAGCGGTCCACCGGGAAATGGAGGATATTTCCTGCTTCGTCCCGATACCAATCCTGAGAACCATAGGCCGTGAAAACAGGATGCTCAACGGAAAACACAAGATCTCCACCAGGCTTCAGCCAGCGCCTCACCTGATCCACAAATGCCTCATAGGATTTGAGATAGTGAATTGCCAGGGAACTGAATACAACGTCAAAACTCTCTTCGGGAAAATCTACATCCTCTATGGCAGCCCGAAGGTACTCCACTTGGGGATAATTTGTCTTTTCGCCAGCTACCTGCAACATTTTTTCTGAAAGATCCACACCGGTAACATGAGCTGCCCCATGCTCGGCTGCATATACACAGTGCCAGCCATAGCCGCATCCCAGATCCAATACCGTTTTCCCTTGAAACTTGGGAAGAATTTTCTCTAGATCTTCCCATTCTCCAGCCCCTGAAAGGCCCAGTTGAGAACGGGTCATTTGACTGTATTTTTCAAAAAAACACGGGTCATCATACTTGTTTTCCCTCAAAGACTATCACCTCAAAAAATGCCTGAAACATGCAACAAAAATATTCTAATACAAAACCGCCCTTGTTGCAAGGGCGGTCCCAGTTTCTTTACAATTTGGAAATAATCCTTACTTCAACTCCGCAATAGTGACGCCGCTTTCCCCTTCTCCATAAGTTCCCAGCCGGAAACTTTTCACTTGAGAACAGCGCCGCAGGTGCTGCTGCACCGCAGCCCGCAAAGCACCCGTTCCCTTTCCGTGGATAATGGTCACCTGGGATAGATGCATCCGGGAAGCCCGGTCCAAAAAGGCGTCCACTTCCATGAGAGCTTCCTCTACGGTCTGGCCCCGCAGGTCCAAACTGCTGGAAACTTCCGGCGTAGACACATTCTTCGTCACGGTTCGGCCTTTTTGCTGCTTTTTCAGCTGCCGTTTGCTCTGCAAGCGGAGATTGGACAACGGTACCCGGGTCTTGATGATTCCAGCCTGCACCAACACGGAACCGTCCTTGGGCTCTTCCAACACAGTAGCGCTTTTATCGATGTCGTAGATGAGCACTTCATCTCCCGGCACCAAGGGCCGTGGCAACACATAGTTGTCTTCCCGACGCTTTCTTACAGGATCCGATACGCCTTCCAGCTCCTTGATTCCCGAACGGAGTCGGGCTTTCTGCTCCGCGGACAACTCCTTGTTCTTCTGTTTGCGGAGTTCTTCCAGTTCGTTGATCAGGGCATCTGCCCGTGCACGGGTCTTTTGAACGATCTGGGCGGCCTCTTGCCGGGCCCGTTCCCCCTCTCGCTTTGCCTGAACCTCTGCCTCCTCCCGCAAACGTTCCGCCTCCTCGGCGCTGCGTTTGGCCTGAGCGGCGGATGCCCGCAGAGTTTGCAGCTCATCCTCCATTTTCCGGCGATCCTCTTCCAGGCGGCTTACCACCTGCTCAAAGGCATTGCTTTCCCGGCTTACCAGCTCCCGAGCCCGGTCCACAATGGCATCGGACATGCCCAGACGTTTGGAAATGGCAAAAGCATTGGATTTTCCCGGCACACCGATCAGCAGCCGGTAGGTGGGACGCAAAGTGGCCACATCAAATTCGCAGCTGCCATTTTCCACCCCAGGCGTCTGAATGGCATAGGCCTTCAGCTCTGCATAGTGGGTGGTACAGGCCATCCGCACTCCTTTGGCCCGCAACTCTTCTATGATGGCTTCTGCCAAGGCGGCCCCTTCTACAGGATCCGTTCCCGCTCCCAATTCGTCCAGCAGAATCAGACTGCTGTTATCGGCCTCCTGGAAGATGCGGATAATATTCACCATGTGGGAGGAAAACGTGGAAAGGGACTGCTCGATGCTCTGCTCGTCTCCTATATCCGCCAGAATATGCCTGAACACAGAAATTTGGCTGCCTTCCCCGGCGGGAATCATCAACCCGCACATGGCCATCAAGCTGAGAAGCCCCACGGTTTTCAGGGCAACGGTTTTGCCGCCTGTATTGGGACCTGTGATAATCAAGGTGTCAAAGGTATCCCCCAATGTGATGTCCGTGGGCACCACCTTCTCCTTGGCAATCAAGGGATGGCGGGCACTGTGCAGGACAATTTTCCCATCTTCCCCCACCTGAGGCACCACCGCCTTCATGCGATAGGCCACCTGGGCTTTGGCAAAGATCAGATCCAATTGGACCGCATAGTGGTAGCTTTCAATGATAGAATCTGCAAAGGAACCCGCTTCCCCGGAAAGTTCCAACAGGATCCGGGCAATCTCTTCCTGCTCGTCGGAACGGAGCACCCGGATTTCATTGTTGGCCTCCACCACGCTCATGGGCTCCACAAACACAGTGGCGCCGCTGGAGGAGGTATCGTGGACCAAACCGGGAACTTCTCCTCGGAATTCGGCCTTTACCGGCACCACATACCGTCCTCCCCGCTGGGTGACGATACTCTCCTGCAAATGCTTCTGATGGGCAGGGGAACGAATCAGCTTGTCCAGCTGCTCCCTTACCCGCAAGGAAGCGCTCCGAATTTTCCGGCGGATATTGGCCAGAGTCGTGGAGGCGGCGTCTGCCACCTCCTCTTCGTTTAAAATAGACGTGAAGATTTTTTCTTCCAGGTATTTGTTGGGAACCAAAACCTCAAAACGGCCGGTCAAGGCGGTTTTGACTCCCTCGCTCTTTCCCCACCACTGGGTCAGGCCACGGATGGTCCGCAAGGTGGCGCCGATGTCCAAAAGCTCCTTGAGCCCCAGACCGCCTCCTGCCTGAGCACGGCGCAGGGGATTGACCACATTCTTCATGCCGTAAAAGGAGGGTGCGCCATATTTGGCCATAAGCACAAAGGCAGCGTCTGTCTCCTGCAGCAGCCACTGGGCTTCCGCGGCCGTATGGACAGGCTCCACTTTTCGTGCCAGCTCCGCCCCATCCGCACTGGATGCCTCTTGGGCCACCATCTCTAAAATTTTATCCAGCTCTAACGCTCGGTAATGTTTGTTCATAAATGGAATCCTCAAACCATATGTAATTACTCAGGGAATCGGGGAACCAACTCCCCATAAGAATAACTGCCGTCCAACACGGTCCTATAGGTGGAAACCCAGCCAGGCACCAACCCTGCCCGGAACGCCACACGCTGAGACCCCACATTGGTGACGGAAGCACAGTAAATGGGCACATCTCCCCGGGCCAGAAGGGCTGTGGTCAAATGGCTCACCATGGCAGCACCCAAGCCGCCTCGCCGGTACTTTTCCCGGACATCTACCCCCATTTCCCAGACGCCTCCCCCTTCCGGAGATGCACCTGCTACACCCACAATCTCCCCGTCCCGTTCCCCATAGAAAACAAGGGCTGTGGGCGTGTGACCCTGCTCGTCAAAGGCCAGGGAATTTTCAAAGCCGGTCAAGCCGCGCAATTTGTACACGCCCTCCCCGTCCAACAGGCGAAAACGAAATCCCCTAGGAAGGGGCAAAGGCTTCATTCCCTTCCAATCAGGCATATAATAGAGGGATTGTCCGAAGACGAAGGGACATTCAAACATCTCATCCCGGGTTTTCCCCTCCAGCAAAGGCCGTACCTTTGGCAGCAGCTCCGGGGACGCAGAAATCACCACCGCATGTCCCATAGTACAAATCTCCAAAAATGGAGCCGGTTCTCTGTGGTTCTCCACAAATACCACCCCTTTTTCGGAAAGGTCATGGGGCTGACAGTCCAAATGATAGGCCACATGCTTTCGGATCCGGGCCATCAATTCTCTCGGTTCCATAAGTATCCTTTCTCTCATATCCAGCCGCTCGTTACAGCAGGCTGTGATAAAAATCCAAAGTCTTGGGGCGTTTTTGTAAAATGCTTACCGTGTATGCCTCCGCGGCGTCGGCAAGTTCCTGCTGGGCTCCCGGAGAAACCGTAAAGGAAAAGATTCGCTGAAAATCCGCGAAGACAATATGCCGCATTGCTGTCAGCGCCGCCGGCGTTAAGGGGATGGTAGGATCCCCATTGTCCCGGTAGCAATTCTGACAATAGAGCACACCCCGATTGATTTTAAAATACATCCGCTGGGATTCATAGGCTCCACACTCTGCACAGTAGGCCAGGTTGGGCATGTACCCTGCACCGGAAAGCATCCGCAACTCCACAATGGCTTTGAGCACCGGTTGGGGACGGGTTCCTTCACAGAGAAAATGGAGGGCATTGAGCACCAGACGAAGATATTCCCCGGACTCCACTCCTTCCGGCACCAGCTCCACTGCCAACTGACAAAAATATTGGGCCAGTGCCAACCGGGTGATCTCCTGGCGCAGCCCGAAGAACACCTCAATGGGAAATGCTTCATTGATGCTGTAAGTATCCCGCCCTTTGGAAAGCTTCAGGCGGGAGTAACAGAGAAGGCCTGTCGCGGCGTTCTTGCTGTCCTTCAAATTTTTGGCCCGGCGGGCAAAAGCCCGCACTACCCCCTCGTCACGAGTGAGTACGGTGACCAAGCGGTCGCTCTCGCCCACCGTCTGTTCCTTGATGATGAGTCCCTGGGTTATGACCTGCATCCTGCGCCTCCCCGCAAATGCCCTCCTGATGGGCCAGCTGCTTAAGCTGGGAATACTGAATGTAATCTTCTACCCTGCCGGTCCGGTAAAAGCTGTTCCAGGCTTCTTTCACATCCACAACGACTTTCCCCCTTTGGAGAACGGATGCCCGTTCCCTTGTCTACTAAGAAAAGTATTTGCGAATCTCCCCGGGCTATGACAGGAAAAGTTTTGTTTGTTCGACACCCTTTGCCAGATTTTTCGGGTGATTTGTGCTTAGGGCCTGTCCGTTTGCCTTACAGCTCCAAATCTTTCTCCGAAAATCCCAGGCTTTGCAGGGTTTCCGGCCGCTGCCTCCAGTCCTCTTTCACTTTGACCCAAAGCCGCAGATCTACCCGGCAATCAAAGAACCGTTCCAGATCCTGCCGAGCGGCAGTGCCAATTTTTTTCAGCATAGCTCCGCCTTTACCGATGAGGATTCCCTTGTGGCCACTCTTCTCACAATAAATGGTCACGTCGATGTCCAGGATTCCGTCCCGGTCCTTCATCCGCTCCGTGACCGCCGCCACCCCGTGGGGTACCTCTTGATCCAAAAAGCGCAAGGCCTTTTCCCGGACTACCTCCGACACAATGACCCGCTCCGGTTGATCGGTAAGGGTGTCCTCCGGGAAAAGATGCCCTCCCGGCAAGCAGAGTTTTTTCAATTCTCCCAAAAGGTCCTCCATGCCGTTACCGTCTTTGGCGGATACGGGTACCACCGCTTGGAACGCATACTGCTGGGAAAACAGGGATATCTGCTCCATGATGGGACTCTTGTCCTCCAGCAAATCGATCTTGTTGATGGCCAGCACCGCCGGGATTTTCCCTGCTCGAAACCGGGCCATCAGATCCTCATCCGCTTTGGAAATTTTCCCGCCCGCTTCCGTAACCAGAAGGCAGGCATCCACTCCGTCCACCGTTCGGGTGACGGACTTGACCATATAGTCCCCTAGGGAATTTTTAGGCTTCACCAGTCCTGGAGTGTCCAAAAATACCAGCTGATCTTCCCCCTGGGTCAAAACTCCCATGATCCGTGTCCGGGTGGTCTGAGGTTTCCGGGAAACAATGGCTATTTTTTGGCCAATGAGCCGGTTGAGCAGGGAGGACTTTCCCACGTTGGGCCGCCCTACAATGGCGATAAACGCTGAACGTTCCTTAGGCATGGTAATTTCTTCCATAGGATGTATTCCTTTCTTCACAGCACAAGGGAGACGCCGCAGTCCGACAGCGTCTCCATTGGGATGCCCCCCGTCTGGGGAAAGGCATTTATTCTCTCAGATCTTTCTCTTTGTTCCGTTTCCAACCATCCAGCCGCTCTTCCAGCCATGCGGGTCCCAGGAAGATAAACCCTGCTGCTACCACCAGGGAAACCACCAGCAGGACCACTTTCCACGGATGAGCCAACATGTCCCACAAAAGCTGCCACAGCTCTGGACGGAACAAAACCACAACTCCCACCAACAGAGCTGCCAGAGCACTCAGCAGCACGGCGCCTGCCGCCAGGTCCTTGACCAAACCAATATACCGGTTTCGGTTTTTTTGATTGAAATCGCAAAGCTTTTCCAAAGCGGTATTCAGAGTCTCCATAGACATGACCCCGCCAATGGAAAGCAGCAGGCAGGCCATTTCCGCCCGGCTCAGAGAGAGCTGGGACGCGAAAAACAGCACATAGATGCACATGACCACATGGATGCGCATATTCCGTTCCGATTTAATGCAGGCTCCAATCCCCCGGAAGGCGTCGGCAAAACTGTGCCACACCCGCCGCTTAGGGGCAGGATTATTTTCATTCATCGCCATAGGTGGTGTAGCTGGCACTGGCAGGCAGTCCCAGCTCCCGCATGACCTGTTCCTCCTTTTCGCGCATCCGCACCCGGGCCAAACCGCCGGCCTCATGGTCATACCCCAACAGGTGCAGCATGGAATGAGCCGTCAAAAAGCCGATTTCCCGTTCAAAACTGTGGCCGTAGGTTTTGGCCTGCTCCATGGCCTTGGGTACGGAGATCACAATGTCTCCCAAAATCTTTGCTCCGGTCTCGTGGTTGATATCGTACTCTCCGTTTTCTCCCATAGGGAAGGAAAGCACATCTGTGGGGGCATCGATTCCCCGATACTGCCGGTTCATTTCCTGGATCTGGTCGTTATCCACAAAGGACACACTGATTTCCGCAGAATCGGAAAAGCCCTCCAGCTGCAATACTGCGTGACAGCAGCGGCGGATCAGCATCCTCACGCCTGTGGGGATCTTCACCTGCTTCTGCTGATTCGAAATGATCACTCTGATTTTTTCCATTTTTGGTCCCGTTCCTTTCTGTGGGCTTTCTCCCACCGATATTTTTCAATACACTCTCCCCGTCCCGCCAAGGGACGTAAAACCATTTACCACATTCACCTTATTTAGCCGTGCGGCTGGCCCGTTCATAGGCCCGAATGATATCCTGTACCAGCTTGTGGCGGACCACATCTTTCTCCGTAAAACGGAAAATGGCGATATCGTCCACGCCTTTCAAAATCCGCACCGCTTCTTTGAGCCCGGAACGTTTTCCGTCCGGCAAGTCGATCTGGGTCACGTCTCCGGTGATCACCATCTTCGAGTTGAAACCCAGCCGGGTCAGGAACATTTTCATCTGCTCCCCTGTGGTGTTCTGGGCTTCGTCCAGGATGATAAAGCTGTCGTCCAAGGTCCGGCCCCGCATATACGCCAGGGGGGCCACCTCAATATTGCCCCGCTCTACATAGCGTTGGTACGTTTCCGCGCCCAACATATCAAACAAAGCATCGTAGAGGGGACGCAGATAGGGATCCACTTTCTGCTGTAAATCCCCGGGCAGGAATCCCAGCTTTTCTCCCGCTTCCACCGCGGGCCGGGTAAGGATAATCCGGTTGACCTGCTGAGCTCGAAAGGCGTTGACCGCCATTGCCACCGCCAAGTATGTCTTGCCCGTGCCTGCCGGACCCACCCCAATGGTGATGGTGTTGTCCTTGATATTGTCACAGTAGGTGCGCTGCCCCACTGTTTTGGGTTTGATGGGTTTCCCCTTGCTGGTGATGCAGATGCAGTCTCCCGCCAGCCGGGCCACTTTTTCTTCGCTGTCTTCTCCCACCATGCGCATACAGTACCGGACGTTCTGCTCGGTGAGCGCTTCCCCGCTGCCGATGAGGGTCAAAAGACTCTTGACCGTGCGGGCCGCTTTATCCACACTTTCCGGATCTTCCCCGGTGATCTTCAACTCGGAATCCCGTACCACCAGGTATACTCCGTATTCCTGCTCGATCAGGCGGATATTCTCATCAAAGCTTCCAAACAGCTCCGCCGCCTGCTCAATTCGATCTAGACTGATTTTTTGCTCCAAAGGCGATCTCCTGTTTCCTGTATTTTTTCGATTAGGAAAAATCTCTTTCCTTGGATTCTCCATGTGGTTTTTTCGGAAAGAGAACCTTTTTCCCTCTGCGGCTATTATAACACAAGAAACGAACGTTCTTCAAGCCAAAACTATATGAATAGTACCCAAAAATTATCATCATCCTTGTGCTAAGTCACCGAGATCTCCTGTACTACCCCGATTTCCTCCTGACAACGGCATTGTGCACGTAACACACATCCCCCTTCCACAAACTGGTAAGAGAGTTTTTCTTCCACAACACTGCTTCCCTCCGGCAACTGCTCTTTCTGGATGTTCCGGAGTGCCCGGAGCGCCTCTTCCTTCATCTCATTCTGAGAAAGAATCCGCTCCCGTTCTTCCCCTTTCTGGATAAATTGGGTTCTCCAAACCAAGGGCAGGTCCCGGCCCAAAGGCGACCACACCGTTTCTTCTTTCCATTGCCGGGAAATTCCTTCCGGTTCCCCATAAAAGCCCAGGGGAATCCGCAAACCAAACAGCGTGATCCAGTTTTGCGACTGGACGGCCTTTGTGGGGACCCACTCTGTTTGGCTGGCGCTGACTTCTACGGAAAACTCCCGGTAGGTAAGAGCCGTGACACTCCCCCGGGCCGGCCCCAGAATTTGGTACAGCTTTTCCGGGGGAGGGGAATAGGGGTCCACTTCCTGAGAATACAACCCTGCAATCAACAGTTCTCCTGCTTCCACCGTGTCTCCGGGGTGAACTGCCGGCCTGCCTCGCTGAGCCTCCACCGAGAGCACAGTGCCCGCCCGTGTGGCCACCACATTGGACCACTGACTGTCATCTGTTACCTCCGGGGCCTCTGCACTTTCTTGCAGGGAAATTTCCAAAAAGCAACCGTCCGTATTGACGGCCAACCAGGAAACTCCCGGTAAATCGTTCTGGATTGCTTTGGAAGCAAAATCCGGATTCAGCGTGCTGCGACTGGCTCCCAAATACACCCCGTTTTCCCTGCCTGCCTCCAACACCTGGGCTCGGGTTAGGTTCTCAGTTCCCGTCACGGCTACGCCCCAGTAAAATCCGCTTAAAAACCAGTACATCGCCACACCGCAAACAGCCCCGGCAATCAGCCCTTTCCTGTTGCCCATCCGGACAGCCAGAAAGGGAAATCCTCCCTTGGAGCGGATCCGAAGCTTAACCCCGCACCGGCGGGCCATAGGACGGAGCTTTTTGTACTCTCTGGCCCGTCCCCGAACTACTGCCAGCTCTCCTTCTCGCCGAAACCTCCAAAATTCCCAACCAGATCGGGCTGCCCCGTTGAGAAACCGGCCTCGGTTCCCTTGGATTTCGAACTCCACCCATCCTGTGAGAAAGTGCGCCAGCCTTTCCGTCATGACCCTTCCTCCCCTCCTCGTTTCCCATAGAGGTAATCCACTTGCCCGATCATTCCTTCCACCACCGCGGAATTGGCAGTCAATCGTTTGAGACGAAGCTTCTTGCCAACGATCCGCACCGTCAATCTTCCCGACCGTAAAGTCACCTGTTCTTCTCCATAATCCACGATGCCGTCGCAGCCGTCTGCCACAGCACACCGGTTTCCCCGAATCCGCAACTCCATTCCCCCGGTTCCCTGTTCCAAGCGCCTCTCCCCCTTTCCGGATTCTCTCCAAGCATATGTGGTCTTTTCGGAATGTATCACTTGGAAAGTGCATAGGAATCTTGCAGGAACTTTGCCGGGAAAGGAGATCATCCATGGAACGGGCTGCTTTTTTCTCTGCTTCCCCCCTCAAAGGCTTCTCCCTGCGGGACCTGCTGGGAGCGTGCCTTCTGGTGGCTTGGGGTGTGGCATTGCTGTGGGATCCCGGTGCAGTACGGGACAACGTCGCCCAAAGCATCCTCTATTGTCTCAGTTCTCTCACCCCTTCCCTCTTTCCCTTT
>UQQZ01000069.1 GCA_900543305.1 uncultured Oscillospiraceae bacterium | reverse complement strand
CTCCTGTGGGCGAACGCTGCCTGGAAAAGGAAGATTCCACCTCTTTGACGATGGAGCAGGCGGCTGAGGAAGCAAAGCGCTGTATGAACTGCGGCTGTTACTCTGTAAACGCTTCGGATCTGTCGCCGGTTTTGGTTGCTCTCAACGCAGTGATCAAAACCAACTACAAAGAGATCAGCGCTGCAGACCTGTTCACGCATAGCCTGAAGGTACAGGATCATCTGGAAGCCAATGAGATTTTAACGGAGATTCAGATCCCTCTGGAAACTGGCCTTGAAAGGCACTATGATAAATTCAGACTGAGAGATTCCGTGGACTTTGCCATGGTGAGTTTGGCAAGCGCCTACTCTGTAAAAGACGGCAAAATCCAAAAGGCACAACTGGTGCTGGGCGGTGTAGCTCCGGTACCGTTGAAACGGGACAAGGCAGCTCAGTATCTGATCGGTCGGAAGCCTGACGAAGAAACAGCGGAAATTGCTGCACAGTTGGCGTTGGAAGGGGCAGTTCCCTTTGAGAAGAACGCCTATAAGCTGGAAATTGCCGCAACTTTGGTTAAACGTTCGATCCTTCGCTTGGAGAAATAAGCGCCAAAAAGCAGAATAGTTTATTGTCGGATTCCCCGCGGAGTGTTCCCGCGGGGAATCCTGTAAGAAAAGAGGAACGCCAATGGAGCATTGCAAAATTGTTTTGACCACACAATGCAACCTGGATTGCCGGTATTGTAAAAGTCATTCCGGCAATGGGAAGATGGCGGACCGCACACGGATATTGGCTGCCGCATCCGGTGTTTCGCGGTTCCAGCTGGCGGGGGGAGAGCCCCTGCTCTACGAAGATGTATCCGGATTGGTGGGGGAACTGAAAGCGATTCCCGGAGTGGAGTGGGTCAGCTTGACCACCAATGGAACGCTTTTATATCCCCAGCTGCGGACGTTAAAGGAAGCCGGCCTGGATGGGATCAACCTGCATCTGGATGCATGCGACGCATTTACCTTTACAAACATTACTGGAAAAAGCCAGCTGCTCAATGAAATCCTGCGGGGAATCTGGGGGGCGGTGGCGCAGGAGATTCCTCTTACGATTTCCGCGGTTTTGTTGGAGGACAATGCAGCCACATTGGCAGTGGTGGCTGGCCTTGCCAAGCAGTATGATCTGACAATCCGTTTCGTAAGGGCACCTATTCAAAGCGGGGAAGAAGGTCCGGATCAAAAGAAAGCCCTAGAGATTCTGTCAAAAACTATCAAGGGAATGGAATTTGACGGTAATGCCTATAAGGCTCCGGGTCTAAAAGGATCCATCACATTCGGAGAAGATTTATGGGGTGCGTTTGGAATGGAACAGGGAGGAGTCCTTTCATTTGAAGAAGAATGAGCAAAAGGGCGATCCTGATTCCAGAATTCAGGTGCCCAGGTTTGTACAGTCAGAGCAAAATGGTTTCTATTTTACGAAAATGGGAGAGATCGTCCACTTGCGGCAGAATCAGATTCTGGCAGTTCCGGGTACATGTCCTTGCTACTGCTATTTTGTGCGCAGTGGCCGGGTAATTGCCGGTACGTTGGACCGCTCAGGCAACCAGCGGATTCTCCTTTCCTTTGGAGAAAATACGCTACTTTTGGAGCAATATCTTTTAACGGGGAAACCCTGTGAACTTTTTTATCAAGTTGTGGAAAACGTAACAGCACAAAAAATCACCTACCACGATTTGACGCAGGCCATGAAATCCAATTTTTCCGTAACCTTGGATGTGCTCAATGCGATTTCCGATCTGGGGGCGTTGGCCCATCAGCGGCAACGCAGCGAAAGTGAGACAGGCGCCAGGCAAAAAGTATGCAATCAGTTTCTGGATTTTGCTCTGGTATACGGTGTGAATGTGGATGGCCAAGTGCTGATCCAAGAAAAAATCACCCAAGACAAAATTGGATCGCTGACAGGGTTGCACCGCATTACGGTAACCCGAGAAATCAAGAAGATGAAAGAGTGCGGCATTCTCCAACAGCGAGAGGGGTTGTATTCCATCACTTCTTTGGAGGATCTGGTAGCTTACCGGGATGCCAATATGGAAAAAACCATGGATAAGGAGCCATCATGAAAATCAAAGAATATGCGGCCCTGCGCCAGAAATATCGTATGCCCCAACCAGTTGGGGCGGCTGGAAATGCGGTGGATCAGAAAACCGGAGCCTACCTGTCCATTGGAATTGTGGTACATCGGGATACCTACCAAAAAACCGGATATCTTTGTCATGAGGAAGCCACGGAGGGGTTCCATGCCTGTGTGTGTTCTCTTCTGGAACAAATACAGGATATGCCCATTATCAAAACAGTGCTGTTGACGCCGGATATGGTTTGGGCCCCTTTGTGCGAAGGAGAGAAACCCACCGAAGAGATCAAGTACGCTTCCACCATGGCGCTGTGTGCGCTGCGGGAGGCGTTGCGGGGTCATCTTGCTATACGCCAGTCCATTGCTGAGAAACAAGGCGAGGAGGGGTAACGTGCATTACGGAGCTGTCATTCTGGCGGCAGGAATTTCCTCCCGTATGGAAGAATTTAAACCCATGCTTCCTATGGGCAGGGAGAGTGTGATTCAGACGGTAATCCACGGTCTGCAGAAGGCAGGTGTGGAAACCATCGTCATTGTAACCGGATACCATCGAGCGATGCTGGAAAGGCATCTTTTTTCGGAGAGCGTTATGTTTGTATATAACGAACGCTTTGCCCAAACCAAGATGTTTGACTCCGTCTGTTTGGGGTTGCAACGAATAGAGGGCTGCTGTAACCGTGTGTTTTTGACACCGGCAGATATTCCTCTGGTTCAGCCTGAAACCCTCAAGCTCTTGATGGCATGTCAGGCAGAATGTGTCCGCCCGCTGTACCGAGGTGAGCCGGGACATCCTCTGTTGCTGGACAGTTCCGCTATCCCGAAAATACTGTCTGCCACGGGAAAGGGAGGGCTGCGCGGAGCAATCCAGGAAATCGGTCTGATGATCCAGGACGTAGAGGTGGAGGACGAAGGAACCGTTCTGGATATGGATACTCCCCAGCAATACAGCGAACTGCTTCGGAAACAGGGTGACCGAAAGATTCGCATCAAAAACAAGTTGGTTGTGGGAACAGCCAAGCTTTTTTTCGGCCCTGAGACCGCTCAGCTTTTGGAAATGGTGGATCTGACCGGCAGCATCACCGCCGCCAGCGAGGCGATGCATATGTCATACAGCAAAGCCTGGAAGATGTTGAACCTGGTGGAGGAGGAGCTGGGATATAAGGTGGTCTTGCGGCACAATGGGGGAACCGAAGGCGGTGGGACATTTCTGACAGCCCAGGGAAAACGTCTGCTGGCATCCTATCGAGGGATGCAGCAGGAATTGAAAAAGGCAGCCGACCGTCTCTTGGCAAAGTACTTTGGACAATCACTTTGAAGCAGGGGTTGGGCAAGAGAAAGGATGGATGAGCAGATGCAGGAGTGGCTTGAGAAGCTGCAAGAATTGTCTTTGAAAAAAAGAGACGTGATGCTGGTAATTGTTGCATCCCGGCAAGGTTCCACCCCTGGAGCCTTGGGAGCCAAAATGCTTGTTTCGGAAAAGGGCAGAGTATTTGGCACCATTGGAGGCGGGGCGTTGGAATACCGTTGTGAATCCCGGGCTATGGAACTGCTGGCCCAACACCGATGTGGAGTGGAACATTTTGAGCTTGTCCCTCAAGGGGAAGGCGAGCTTGGGATGATTTGCGGGGGAGCCGCTGTGATTTGGTTCCACTTTGTAGGAAAGGGCACTTTGTTCTCGAAAACAGAAAAAAGTCCCCGATATCTTGTGCTGGAACAGGACGTCACCGGAAAAGGAACGGCGTCGTTGTGTCAGAATCCTCCGATGGAGGAAGAACGGTCTCGCTATGAACAAGAATTCATTCGCTTTCCGGAAGGGGGCGCGTGCTATTGGGAACCATTGCATCCCCAAAATCATGTGTATCTTTTTGGAGCTGGCCATGTGGCGAGGGCCCTTTGTCCAGGACTTTGCAGGGTAGGATTTTGTTGTCATGTGTTTGACGACCGAGAGGAGTATGCCCGGCCAGAATACTTTGTAGGGGCGGTGGAGGTGCGCCAGGTCGATTTGGAACAGTTGGGAGAACTCTCTGATCGAATCACCCAAAAGGACTTTGTGTGTGTAATGACTCATGGACACAAAAAAGACCACGCTGTGATCCGGCAGATTTTGAAAACTTCTGCGGGCTATTTGGGTGTAATCGGCAGTGTTCGAAAAAGGGAAGCCACCCGGGCGTTGCTGCGGGAGGAGGGTTTTTCTGAGACAGATTTAGATCGTCTGGTTACCCCCATCGGACTGTCTATCGGCGCGGAATCCCCGGAGGAAATTGCGGTGAGCATTTTGGCCCAGTTGATTGAGAGACGGGCCCAAATGAGGAAACACCGGTGAAGACCTTTTACTTAATCCGCCATGGACAGTGCAGGCGGCCTTCCGGGGCCAAACGGTGTTTGAGCCGGACAGATCTGCCATTGGACGAAATAGGGATTGAACAGGCGGAAGCGTTAGGACGTTGGGCAAAAAACCATCCCATTGACGTGGTCTATTCCAGCCCCGCCTGTCGCTGCCGTGAGACGGCGGCAGCCATTTCTTCCCAGATTCTGGTGCGAGAGGAGCTGTGGGAAGTCAATGTAGGTCAATGGGAAAATAGGACCTTTGAAGAAATCCGTCAGCTTTGGCCGGAACTCTATGAAGCCCGGGGCCTACATATGGGAACCGTTGCCCCTCCGGATGGAGAGAGCTTTTGTGAAGGGGGAGAACGGTTGGACGGGTTCCTGAGGAAAGCCCGGAGTCTTCCAGGAGACACTGTGGCGGTGGTCGCCCATGGGGGTCTGTTTCGGGGCTGGCTTTGGAGATGGCTGGAACTGCCACCAGAGGAGGTGCTGGCTATCCCTCAGCCTTGGGGAGGTGTCACAACCATATCCATGGAAGAAGATGCTCCCCGTGTGCTTTCTGTGGGATTACGTCCCCAGGCGCCGGGTCCTAGGGAGATTCAGGCTTTATGGGAGCGTTGCGGCACGCCGGATGACATACGGGCCCATGGGGAAGCGGTGGCAAACGTGGCGATAAAGCTGGCCCAAAGTGAAAAAAACATTGATAGAGAGATGCTTCGCGCGGCCGGAATGCTTCACGACCTATACCGGCATCGGGGGCGGAAACATCCCGAACAGGCTGCAGAGCTTTTAAAAAAGGAGGGGTGGCCACTTTTGGCGGAAGTGGTGGCAAAACATCATGATTTGGGTGACGATCCCCCCCAAGAGGCTGAGCTTCTCTATCTGGCAGATAAACTGATTCAGGGAACTTGTAAAGTCTCCTGGAAAAGGCGCTTCCAACATTCCTGGGAAAAATGTACCACTGTTCAGGCAAAAGCCGCCTGGAAACGCCGGTATGAAGATACTGCTTTGTTGGCAGCCAAATATGGGGTGATTTGACGGATCCCCCTTTCAAGAGAGGAGCCATTACCATGAAATTGATTCGTACGGAAGACGCGGTGGGACAGGTGCTGTGTCACGATATCACCCAGATCATTCCGGGGGTGACAAAAGATGCGGTGTTCCGCAAAGGGCACATTGTGCAGAAGGAGGACATTCCCGTGCTGCTCAGCGTGGGAAAGGACCACCTCTATGTTTGGGAAAAGGATGAATCAAAACTTCACGAAAACGATGCTGCGGAAATCCTTCGAGAAATTTGCCAGGGCCCCAACATGCACGCCACTGCTCCCAAGGAAGGGAAGATCGAGCTGATTGCCGATTGCGATGGGCTTTTCCTGGCAGATCTGGACCGATTGCGAGCGGTAAACTTCTTGGGAGAGATGATGATCGCCACCCGATCCAGCGGGTTTGTGGTCAAGAAAGGGGACAAACTTTGCGGAACGCGGGTGATTCCCCTGGTGATTGAAAAGGAGAAGATGGAGCGTGCCCGCCAGGTGGCAGGAAAGGATCCGTTGCTGCGTCTTGTTCCCATAGAGCCGAAATCCTATGGGGTGGTGACCACCGGCAACGAAGTGTTCTATGGCAGAATTGCCGATCAGTTTACACCGGTGCTGGAGGAAAAATTGTCCGAATACGGGTGCAAAATGATTGCTCACCGCGTGCTGGGAGATGACCCCCAGGCCATTACTCAGGCAATTCAGGAGATGTTGGATCAAGGGTGTCAGATGGTGTTCTGTACCGGGGGCATGAGCGTGGATCCCGACGACAGGACCCCCTTGGCGATTCGCAATACAGGAGCCAGGGTGATTAGCTATGGAGCTCCCGTACTGCCGGGCGCCATGTTCCTTGTGGCCTATACCGAGGATAACCGGCCGGTTTGCGGACTGCCCGGCTGTGTGATGTACGCCAGGCGTACCGTGTTGGATTTGGCTTTGCCCCGTCTTTTGGCAGGGGAGCCTATTACCCAGGAATGGCTGGCAGGTCTGGGAAATGGGGGGCTTTGCCTGAATTGTGCAGAGTGCCATTTTCCCAACTGCGGATTTGGAAAAGGGGTGTAAGGTCATGGAACAGCCGTTTACCCATATCGATTCTGCTGGAAATGCACGCATGGTGGATGTGAGTGATAAAAAGATCACCCATCGGACCGCTGTGGCGGAAGGCAGAATTTCCATGAGCGGACCATGTTTTCAGATGGTAAAAGCCGGAAGGGCGAAAAAAGGGGATGTGTTGGGAGTAGCCCAAGTGGCAGGAATCATGGCTGCCAAGCGTACCGCAGAGCTGATTCCCCTGTGCCATCTGCTGTGTCTCACAAAGAGTCAAGTTGAGTTGGAACTTCTGGAAGAGGAAAACTCCGTTATAGCACGCTGCACGGTGGAGTGTGATGGAAAGACCGGTGTGGAAATGGAAGCTTTAACGGGAGTGTCCGTCACGCTTTTGACTGTTTACGATATGTGCAAGGCGGTGGATAAGCGCATGACTATCTCCCAAATCCATCTGTTGGAAAAACATGGTGGAAAAAGCGGCGACTTCTTTTTTGAGGGCTAGACCATGAGAGATCAATTCGGACGTAATATCGATTATATGCGGATTTCCATCACAGACCGGTGCAATCTTCGCTGCAGCTATTGTATGCCCCAGGGAACGGTATTGGAGCGCCATGAAGATGTGCTGCGATATGAGGAGTTTTTGCAGATCGTCGGGGCAGCGATTCCGCTGGGGATCACTCGGTTCAAGGTGACCGGAGGAGAGCCCCTGGTTCGCCGGGGATGCTTGGATTTTTTACGAAAGCTCAAGGCTTTGCCTAGTGTGGAACAGGTGACCTTGACTACCAACGGCGTTTTACTGGAGTCAATGGTTTCTCCATTGGCTGCATTGGGATTGGATGGAGTTAATATCAGCTTGGACACCGCTGACCCGAAAGAGTTTCGGAAAATTACCGGGTTTGACAGGTATGACGAAGTGTGCAGAGGCATAGAGGCTTCGGTCATGGCAGGCATCCCCACCAAGCTCAATTGCGTGCTGTTGGCGGGAAGCGGATCCCGTTTAATCCCTTTGGCGGAGCTGGCCGAAAAATATCCTATGGATGTGCGGTTTATTGAAGTGATGCCCATTGGTCAGGGAACAGAGAGCCTGGGTCTTCCTTCCAAAACAGCCTTGGAAATTTTAAAAATCCGGTGGCCGGATTTGCACCTTGTGGACGAGATACATGGAAATGGTCCGGCCCGGTACTATGCCGGTTCAGGACTCATGGGACGCATCGGGATGATTGATGCGGTCAGTCACAAATTCTGTGAGCGCTGCAACCGCGTGAGAATAACCAGCAAAGGGCTGTTGAAACCCTGCCTTTGTTACAGTGAGGGAACGGACCTGCGAACCCTGCTTCGTTCTGGTACGATGGACCGGGAAACGCTGTCTGGGGTGATTAAAAGCGCCATTTGGCACAAGCCACGGGCCCATTGTTTTGAGGATTTGACCGCCATTACGGAGCAGAAGAGTATGAGTGAAATTGGAGGATGATACCATGGGAAAAGTGATCGCAATTTGTACCAGTCCCCATCGAGGTACGCAAAAACAGCCGGTTTCCAAGGCTCGCTTTACAGTGGATTGGGGAATCGAGGGGGATGCTCACGGTGGTCATTGGCACCGGCAAGTGAGCCTGCTTTCCGCAGACAAAATGGAAGCGTTCAATGCTCGGGGTGCCAATGTGCTGCCCGGAGCCTTTGGAGAAAATCTGGTGGTGGAGGGGTTTGACTTCCGTTCTTTGCCGGTAGGTACTTTGCTGCGCTGTGGGGATGTGCTTTTGGAGATGACTCAGATTGGCAAGGAGTGCCACAGCCACTGTGAAATCTTCAAGCGAATGGGCGAGTGCATTATGCCCCAGGAAGGGGTATTTGCCCAGGTGCTTTCTCCCGGGGAAATCCGGGTGGGAGACGAGATGGTGATCGAGCCCCGCAGGGAGCACCGGCCTTGGCAGGCAGCGGTAATTACCCTGAGCGATAAAGGGGCGGCAGGACAGAGGAAAGATGAAAGTGGTCCTGCCATAGCCCGTCGTCTGGAGGAAAACGGTTATCAGGTGGTGGAACAACTTCTTTTAGCGGATGAGGCCACCGTCCTGAGCAGCCAGTTGGTTCGCTTGGCGGATCAGCGCCAGCTGGACTTGATACTCACCACCGGTGGGACAGGTTTTGGGCCACGGGATATTACACCGGAGGCCACGTTGGCCGTGGCAGACAGAAGCACTCCCGGAATCGCAGAGGCCATGCGGGCAGAGTCCATGAAAATTACGCCTCGGGCCATGCTTTCCCGGGCTGTATCGGTGATCCGAGGAAAAACCCTCATCATCAATCTGCCGGGAAGCCCCAAGGCGTGCATGGAATGTATGGACGTTTTTCTGGATACCATCCCCCATGCCATGGGGCTTTTGCGGTGTGAAGTGACGGAGTGTGCTCGCAAATGAGTGACCAATGGGATTATAGGCGTGTAAATCCGCGCTTATAAAATAAAAACCCCGGAATACGGGGAAAGGAGTCAATCTATGAAATATGAACGAAAACTGGCATTGGTTCTGGCGATGCTCATGGCGGTTCTGTTTACAGGCTGCGGCAATGGGGAAGGAAGCTCCTCTGGTGAGGGCGCAACCAGTAGCATTTCCTCAGAAAGCAGCGGGGAAACTTCCGTAAGCATTTCTGAAACTTCCACCTTGGAGGAGTCTGAGGATGAGATCATTGTCTTCGCAGCCGCCTCTATGACGGAAACCCTCACGGAGATCAAGGAAACCTACGAAGATGCCCATCCCGGAGTGACCATCACCTACAATTTTGATTCCTCCGGCACCTTGAAAACCCAGATTGAAGAAGGTGCCGCCTGTGATCTGTTTATTTCCGCCGGTCAGAAGCAGATGGACCAACTGGACGCAGAAGCGGATGAATCGGTAAATACAGATAGTCTGGATTTTGTGGACAGCACTACCCGGCTCAATTTGCTGGAAAACAAAGTGACCTTGTGCGTGCCGGAAGAGAATCCCAAGGGCATTGAAAGTTTCGATGATTTGGCGGCAGCATTGGAAAAAGGCGACGTGCTTTTGTGCATGGGAAACAGCGATGTTCCGGTGGGTCAGTATACTCAAAAGATCCTCCAGTACTATGACTTGGATGAGGAAACTCTGGCCAACGAGGGTCTGATTACTTACGGAACCAATGTGAAAGAGGTTACCACCCAGGTCAGCGAGGGCAGTGTAGATTGTGGTGTCATCTACTGCACCGACGCTTACAGCGCTGGATTGACCATCGTGGATTATGCGACAGAAGAAATGTGCGGTCAGGTTATCTATCCTGCGGCGGTACTGAAAACCGCATCCCATCCTGAGGCGGCGAAGCAGTTCTTGGATTACCTGACCACCCAAGAGGCCATGGACGTCTTTGAAACCGTGGGATTTTCGCCTGCGGAATAATCTGGGAAGAGAACGCCTGCATCAGGAGAATTTGACGGAAGTCCCCAGTGGTTTCCCATAAGCTAGGAGGAACATTGTGATGGATTGGTACCCTCTCTGGAATTCCCTGCGTATTGCGGCCATCAGCTGCGCGGTGGTCTTTTTTCTGGGAATCTTTTTTGCGTATTATGCGGCCAGGCTTCCCCGGGGAATCAAGGGGATCCTGGATGTTGTGCTCACACTGCCCATGGTGTTGCCGCCCACTGTCTGCGGGTATTTTCTTTTGGTGATGTTTGGCACAAAACGTCCTTTGGGAAAATTTCTGGCAACCTTCGGCATCCAGTTTGTGATGACCTGGTATGGGGGAATCGTAGCGGCGGTGGTGGTATCTTTTCCGCTGATGTACCGTACAGCCCGGGGAGCCTTTGAAAGTTTTGATCCCACGTTGGCGTATGCCGGACAAACGCTAGGTCTTTCCAATACCTATATTTTCTGGCGGATACGCATGCCTGCCTGTCGTCAGGGCATCCTGGCAGGGACAGTATTATCCTTTGCCAGAGCACTGGGAGAATATGGGGCTACCAGTATGCTCATTGGATATACGCCGGGAAAAACTGCCACCATTTCCACCACTGTGTATCAGCTTTGGCGGACCAATGATGAAGCGGGGGCGTTTCACTGGGTGTTGGTCAATTTGGCAATCAGCACGGTGGTGCTTTTGGCAGTTAACCTGCTGGAAGGGAAACAGAAAAAGGCGGTGAAGTCATGAGCCTGCAGGTGGAGATTGAGAAGCAGCTGGGAAGCTTTAACTTGAATGTGTCGCTGCAGACCAGGGAGAATCAGCCGGAAGTCTTGGGTCTGTTGGGTGCGTCCGGGTGTGGAAAAAGCTATACCCTCAAGTGTATTGCCGGCATTGAAACCCCTGATCGAGGGAAAATCGTACTGGATGGAGTCACTCTGTATGATTCCCGGCAAAAAATCAACCTTCCACCTCAAAAACGACAGGTTGGATACTTGTTTCAGAATTACGCCCTGTTTCCCAATATGACCGTCGCTCAAAACCTAAATTGCGGATTACGGGGAGAAAAGGATCGAGAGGCTCGAAAGGCAAAGCTGCGGGAGATTATGGGGTTGCTCCAGTTGGAGGGCCTGGAAAACCACAGGCCCAATCAGCTGTCGGGAGGACAAGCCCAGCGGGTTGCCTTGGGACGCATTTTGCTCAGTCAACCAAAACTCCTGATGTTGGATGAGCCGTTCAGCGCCTTGGACAGTTATTTGCGGGACAAATTGCAGTTGCAGCTGCGGGATCTTCTGGCAAAATTCGGTCACACAGTGTTGCTGGTCACCCATAACCGGGACGAAGCCTATCACATGTGCCAGCGGATTGCTGTGTTGGATCAGGGAACTTTGCTGGCTCTTAAAGAGACAAAAACTTTGTTTGCGGATCCGGAAAGTATTCGTGCGGCCGTGCTGACCGGATGCAAAAACATTGCTGTAGCTCGAAAGATCGGGGAATATGAAGTAGAGGTTCCCGATTGGGGCGTTACGTTTCAAACAGCCAGTTCGGTGAGGGACGGATTGAAAGCCGTGGGAATCCGGGCGCATTATTTCAATGCCCGTACCACCCAGAACAGGGCGCCGGTAGAATATGTCCGGGAGATGGAAGAGCCTTTTGAATGGATAGTGGAATTCCGCTGGCAGAACCAGGCTCCAGGCACGGCTCCCCTGTGGTGGAGGGTAACCAAGGACCGCCGTCCCACAGAGTTTCCCTCTCAGTTTGGAGTGGCGCCGGCCAATGTGCTTTTACTGTATCGGTAAAGAGTCTGCCTATGTTACAGGAAAAAACTTGTGGCTAAGCTTGGAGAGTAACGCAAAAAGGGACCGTTGAGTGATCAACGGTCCCTTTTTTCTTAGGAAGATAATTGTGTTATGAAAATGGCTTCAGAATCACGGCGGTCCCGTGCAGATCGCAAAGAGGAAGAAGCGTCAATGGACCGAACTCTTTCTCAAAAACATTTACAGCGTCCTTTGCGCCAGGAAACTGAGCGCTGTTGTAATCGTGTAAAAGGAGAGCCCCTCCGGGTGACAAGCGGGGATAAAAATAGCGCAGTCCAGCCAAGGTGGGGGCAAACAGATCGGCGTCCAGGCTGACCAAGGCGTAGTGCACATCCTCCAGGCCAACTGCTGGCTCCGGGAAAAAACCTCGGCGCACAATGATGCGCTGGGGATAAGGCATGCGGTTTACAACCTTTTGAACCTGGGTATCTGAGAAATCGTGGGCAGAAGCCCTGGATGACGGATACAGCTGGCGCTCAGTGTGAATGTCGTGCTCATCAAAGCCGGAAAATGTATCAAACAGGTATAAATCCCGCTGGGGAAACCGTTGGTTTAGCTGCCATGCAAAATCGCCCTTGTAGGTTCCCAATTCCGCCAACGCCCCGGGGACGTTCCAACATTCCAAACGGTCGCTTAAACGTTGGAAAATAGCAGAACGCAGATCAAAATTCTCAAGTAATTTGCCGGGAAAATGCAGAGGACCCTGGTAGCCTTTTGCCCTTGCTTGAGCGGCTAAAGATTGGGCTCGTTCCCGACCCCGAACACAGAGAAATACGCAGTCCGGTTGCGTGCGCAAAGCTTCTTCTACTGGGCATATGGGAACGTTTCCTGTACGGTCCCATACGGCTGGGTTGTTATCTCCCACGGCCAATAGCTTCAGATGGTTGGGGGAAATCAAATTCTGAACCATCTTTCCCATTTGGCCAGCGCCTAATAGTACCACCGTCTCCATAAAGACTCCTTTATCCAGAGGACCGCGCTCCGGTTGTGCTTTCCATATGTTTTCTTCTCGTATGATATCATAGAATGTACAGGGATGAGAAGGGTGGCCAGATAGGAAACTGTAGCCTAAGTTACTGAAATATAGAGTTATCCTGAATGTGCCGGAAGATTTCCCCTACCACTTCTGACTTGGCATCTGCGTAATTTTGCACATAGGTCCAAGTCTGCTGGGCCAGTTGCCGCTTTTCGGAGGCATAGCGTTCCCGGTCTTCCGCGTGGGAGCGGAGCCAGTCTCGAAAGTTCAGCATTCGTTGGGCTTCCTCACAGCCCTGGGAAAATACATGGAGATTCACTTCCGGGTCCGTACCTTTCAGCATTCGGTGCTGGTACCAGTCCGGTTCCCGGATCCGAAGCACATACCCTGCTTTCTCCAGGGAAGGGACATAACTGGCCTCATGGGTGGAATCCTCCACCAGCAGCAAAATGTCCAGAATGGGTTTGGCACACAGTCCAGGCACCGAAGTGGAGCCCACATGTTCCAAGACCACAGGTTGCCCGGCAAGAGCACTGGCAATCTTTTTCTCTTCCGCTCGGTATTGTTCCGACCAAGCGGGATTATACTCCTGGAGCAGAATGGTGCCGTTGAGCGGGTTCCTCTCTCCCAGAGTGACTTTCTGTAAATACGCGTCGTCAGGCATAGTGGACTCCTTTCTCAGAGAGACGTGTTGCTATAGACAATGTTATTTTTCCGGATGAGGGATTTGGATTTTCTCCACCCGAATCTGGCCCCTTTCCACTTGAGCCATCATCATGGTGATCTCTTGGTGAAAGCGGCGGGGCCCGCAGGAACCGGGGTTGAGCCAGAGCATACCGTCCTTTGTCTCCTGCACATATTTGTGGGAGTGACCAAACACCACTACCTCCACGCCGGTGAGGTTGGCAGGAATCTCCTTCTTGTTGTGAACCATGTAAAAGGTCACGTCCTCCAGTGTTAATTGGAGGTGGTGGGGAATCTCTTCTGCCCACTCCTTTTCGTTATTACCTCGAACCACATAGAGAGGAGCAAATTCCCGCAGCTGGTCCACAATGGCTTGTTTGTTGATG